>JANNUY010000712.1:0-2235 GCA_031414155.1 Acidobacteriota bacterium | reverse complement strand
CGATTGAAATTTTAGCCGCTAATACGCCCAAAGACGTGACGCTGCAATTCGACATTGGCACTGCGGTCGAAGCAGGTGCTGATTGCGTCGCGTGGATCATTGCCAATCCAGGTCGCATTCGTTCGCTGCATTTGAAAGATTGGGCGAAGGGCGAAGCCAAAGACGAGAAGGGCTACCGCGTATTATTTGGCGAAGGTGAAACGCCGTGGCAGAAAATTTTTGCCGCCGCTGAAGCCAAAGGCGGCGCAGAGTTTTATCTGATGGAACAGGAAGGCAGTCGCTTCGGTTCGCTCGAAACAGCCGAGAAGTGTTTGGCTACGTACAAGAAGATGCGCGCCTAGAAATTCCGTTTCTTTATGACGTTTCAGTTTGCCTAGGCGGCGAACTGATTAGGCGTTGCGCATTGCGTCCGACCTCGGTGATTTTGGCGTAGTTTACGCCGGTCGTGATGCCCATACCGTTGAGCATATAAACCAATTGCTCGGTCGAGACATTGCCGGTCGCACCCTTGGCAAATTGGCAGCCGCCGAGATTGCCTACCGCGCTGTCGAAAATATCAACGCCCGCCTGCAATGCGGCGAACACATTCGCGCAAGACATCTTGTAAGTATCGTGAAAGTGTCCAGCCAGCGGCACGTCAGGGTGTTTATCTTTCACGGCGGCGAATAAATCATAAACGCGATCAGGCAGCCCACGTCCGATGGTGTCGGCGATGCAAACTTCGTCAGCGCCCGCCCCGATATAATCATTCACGATGGCCTTGACCTTGGCCGGATCAACCGCGCCTTCATAAGGGCAGACAAACGAAACGCCAATCGTCCCCCGAATGCGTACGCCATCGGCTTTAGCGCGCGCGGCAATGGCGGCAAATTGCTTGAGCGAATCGTCAACGGACATGTTGACGTTTTTGACGTTGAGCGCCTCAGTTGCTGCGACGATATAGCCAACTTGTTTCACCAATCCCGTAGCCATTGCACGGTCATAGCCTTTTTCATTCGGCAACAACACTTCAAAGGTTACGTCGGGATATTTGGCGACGACGGCTTGCAAGACTTCCGCCGCATCGGCCATCTGCGGAACCCACTTCGGCGAGACGAACGAAGTCAATTCAATGCGCCGCAACCCGGCGTCAATCAGCGCCTCAATCAACGCGACTTTCTTTTCGGTCGGGACGAAAACGGCTTCAGATTGCAGCCCATCGCGGGGGCTTACGTCCATGAGAGTGACTTGCTTGGGTAAGTTCATAAGCGCCGTGCCGTTGTGCGTCTTGCGCCGACTGCGCAGCGAATCGCCGAATTAGGCGGTTCTGTCCTGATTACTTCGGTGTCGAAATAATCAAGCGGAACCGCCGCAAACGATCCGGCGAGCCATTGCCCCAATTCGAGATCGGGTTGATGTGATTTGTTCAAACGTGCGAACAGGTTCGCTTTTATCTCGGCTTGTTTCAGTGAAATAGTTGCGGGGTAAATTCGCTCAGATAATTGCGCCAGTTGATCCACGTATGTCCGCCGTCGGTTTCTTTATAGGTCGGAGCAAAGCCCTGTTTTTTGAAAAGGTCTAACGTGGCTTTGGTCGTACCGAGCAAGAAGTCTTCTTTGCCGGTGGCGAACCAAAACAGCTTCAAGCCTTTTTTCAGATTGGCGTCACTGAGCTTGGCTTGATGTTGTTTGACCCACGCTTCGCCGACGGGCGAGATGGTGGGAATCGTGCCTGCGGTGGGCGGCGGGCTGCCGGGCGTCATCCGCAAAAACGCATTCAACAACCCTGAGCTATAAACGCCGACATAAGCGAATTTTTCCAGGTTGGGAATGGCGACGTTGAGCGTTTGTGAACCGCCCATCGAAAGGCCAGCGATGGCGCGATTGGCCCGATCATTCATGACACGATAGTTTTTTTCGACGTAAGGCATCACGTCCATCGTGAAATCCTGCGTGAATTCATCAGGCGGCGGTGCTTGTGCGGGTTGTGCAGGCGCAGCAGCAGCAGCAGGCGCGCGGTTCATACCGAAAGAACCGGTGTGCCCGGCGGGCATCACGACGACCATTGGCTTGGCTTTTCCGGCGGCAATCAGGTTGTCGAAAATGAAACCCGCGCGCCCCACCGATGACCACGCTTCGTCGCAATCGCCCGCGCCGTGCAGCAGATAAAACACCGGGAACTTGCCTTTGCCCATCTCATAACCCGGCGGCGTGTAAACGTGCATGCGGCGAAACTTTTTCAGCGCGGTTGAATAAT
>JANNUY010000711.1:0-3834 GCA_031414155.1 Acidobacteriota bacterium | reverse complement strand
CTCGCCGAAATCAATACCGCCGCCGTCAGGCTGGCGCGCAACGCCATCGAATCGGCCAAACACGATGTGTTTGTTGCGGGCGCGATTTCGACTCTGGGCGTGCGCATCGAACCTTACGGCCCGACTTCGATGGATGAAGCGCGCGCGCTGTTCAAAGAGCAGGCGCAAGTCTTGCTGGAAAGCGGTGTAGATTGTTTTGTGCTCGAAACCTTCCACGATTTGGCCGAGATGCAGCAGGCGATTCAGGCCGTGCGCGAATTGTGCGATCACGTCATCTTTGCGCAAATGACGATCAATGAACGCGGCGAAACAGCTTATGGCACTGCGCCTGAAGTCTTCACCGAACGCCTCGACGCGTGGCTCGGCCCCGATGACATCATCGGGTTGAACTGTTCGGTTGGGCCGCAAACGATTCTCGAAGCCATTGAAAAAATGCGCCCCCACACGACACGCCGTTTGTCTGCGCAACCGAATGCGGGCAATCCGCGCGAAGTCGGCGGGCGAAGTATGTATATGGCGACGCCCGATTACTTTGGCGAATATGCCAAGCGTCTCATCAGTGCGGGCGTACGCTTTGTCGGCGGTTGTTGCGGCACGACGCCCGAACACATCAACCTGATGGTGGGGGCTGCGCGCGCACTCAGTCCGGGACGCACTTCGGTGGCCGCCATCACCGTCGAAGATGCCGCTTCGCAAGCCGTCGAACCAATGCCGTTTGCCGAACGTTCGCGTTGGGCAAAGAAGATTGCCAATCACGAATTCGTCACCAGTGTTGAAATCGTTCCGCCCAAAGGCTGCGATCCGTCGGCGATGCTCAAGAGCGTTCAGTTGCTCAGAGAAAACGGCGTAGACGCCGTCAACGTGCCCGATGGCCCGCGCGCTCAGTCGCGTATGGGCGCGCTCGCCGTGTCATTGCTGATCGAACAGCAAATCCCCGGCATCGAAGCCGTCACACATTACGCTTGCCGCGATAGAAATTTGTTGGGAATGTTTTCAGACTTGCTGGGCGCGGCGGCGCTGGGTTTGCACAACTTTTTGCTGGTCACGGGCGACCCGCCCAAGATGGGGCCTTATCCTGATGCGACAGCGGTGTTCGACATTGACGCCATTGGTCTGTGCAATCTGGTCAATCGTTTGAATCACGGCATTGACCCGGGCGGCAATTCCATCGGTGAACCAACCAAATTCGTCATTGGCGTAGGCGTCAACCCCGGCGCACAGGATTTGGATTACGAACTGCGCCGCTTTGAATACAAAGTCGAAGCGGGCGCTGAATACGCCATCACCCAACCGGTGTTCGACACGGCGCAACTCAAGAGTTTCCTGAAACGCATCGAACACTGCCGCATTCCGATCATCCCCGGCATCTGGCCGCTGGTCAGTTTTCGCAACGCAGAGTTTTTGAATAACGAAGTCCCCGGCGTTACCGTTCCTGATGCCGTTCTCGAACGTATGCGCAAATGCGAAGACGGCAATGCCGCGCTCAAAGAAGGCATCGCCATTGCGCGCGAGATGCTGGCCGAAGTGCGGCCTTACGTGCAGGGCGTGCAAGTCTCAGCGCCGTTCGGGCGCGTACCGTTTGCGTTGGAAGTGTTTGAGGCTTTGCGTTAAAGGAAATGGCAAAAGCAGACTGAGCTAGTTTTGCGTTTCGAGCAGCGCCCAAGCTGCCCATCCGGTGGTGGACATCATTTGCGCATAGCTGTTTCCGCCTGAAGGCCGCGTCGTAGCAGGCCAGCTTCCGTCGTCGTTTTGCTGGGAAATTAGATAAGTTCTTCCGCGTTGAATCATCTTTGTCACGCCTGATTGCTGGCTAACCGTTTGCAAAGCCAGCAATGCCAGCGCCGTATCGAAACATTCAGGCGGCGCGTCGGCATAAGGCCCCCAGCCACCATTGCGCGTTTGCGCCCGTCGCAACAAATGCAAACCTTCATCGCGTTTAGCCATCTTCATTCCATCGCTGAAAGCCCACACCAATGTCGCGGCATTCATGACATTGTTGACTTTGACCTGCGACAGCCAGCGTTCTGCTTTCTGCAACCCCGTTTGCGCGTCATTCAACTTTACCCGGCGCAACACACGCACCGCCATCCACGTAGCCAGCGGCGTCCCCCACGTCGCGGGCGAGCCGACCGTACCCGCTGCGTCAATCGTCCATGAGCCATCCGCGCTTTGCTCTTGAATGAGTTTACGCGCGGCTTGTTGGAGCGCGGCAGTCTCGTTGATTTGTTTTGCTTCGATGCCCGCTGCTAGCGCCGCCGCAAATTGCAGGTTCGCCAGCTTCTTATCGCTGAATCCCGGATCGCCTTTGTTCTCGTCCCAACGCAGCGGCACACTCAACCAGCCGTTGGTTTCAGCCAACGTGTTGGTTGGTACAGCAAAGCCTTTGCGCAACGCGGCGTATAAAGCGCGCGCCGCGTCGCCGTTGTTGTGACACGAAAAACATCCGTTGTTGGTTTTCCACGCGGGCACTTCGCGTTGCAAGAAACTGAGAGCTTTGGCTTCAGCGGTCGCGGAAGTTGCGCTCGCAATTGAAGGCGCGTGGAAGCCGCCACCAACTGCGAACGCAATGATGAAACACCAACCAAGTTTGAACAGGCGAGTCTTCATCCTCAAACCAGTTTCCAGCCTTTGCGATACTTGCGATGAATCAGCGGCTCGGTTTCGGGCGCATTCTTCGCACGCAATTGAATGTGATCCCACTCCAGCTTTTTGCCTACGCGATAAGCGACGTTGCCCAAATGGTTGGCTTCGGTCAGCCAGCCTGCGTATTCAAAATTGCACGTCGTAGGCGCTCCTGTTTTGCAGGCATGAATCCACTCAGCGTAATGCCCCAGCGAAGCCGGAATGAACGGGTCAGGACGTTTGAAGTCAGCGAATTTCGCCTCAGGCAACAGCGAGTGTTTGCTGTAATCAGAAAGCAACATGCCTTTGTCGCCGACGAACAAAACACCGCTTTGCCATTGCGGAATATCATTGTCTTTCCAAATCTGGGGCTTGTTCACACCTTGATACCACGTAAGTTTGACGGGTGGCATGGTGCCGCGCTGGCCGTATTCATAAGTCACTTGCATCGAAGCAGGCGCGATTTCTTTATGCGGTGCCGGGCCGCTGGCTTCAATCGTAAGCGGATGATCAAGTTTTAACGCCCAGAACGGCAGATCAATCCAATGGCTGCCTAAATCTGACATCGTACCGTTGCCAAAATCCCACCAGCGATACCATTTCGGGCCGGGGAAATAGACGTTGTTGAAATCGCGTTTCGGCGCAGGCCCCAGCCACAAGTCCCAATTCAACGTCGCTGGCACCGGGTCAGCTTTCGCCGGGCGTTCCTGCACAAACACTATGTCTTTGGCTTCCTTCGATTCCGCTTCGTTGGTGTGTCGCCCCCATGCGCGGCCTACCCAAACGTGAGCTTCAGTGACTGCGCCGATTGCGCCAGTCTGAATCAATTCGACGACGCGGCGATAATTGTCGCCCGCATGAATCTGCGTACCCATTTGCGTAGCCACTTTCGTTTTCGCCGCCGCTTCACGAATCACGCGCGCTTCCCAGATGTTGTGCGTCAGCGGCTTTTCGCAATAGACGTGCTTGCCCAGTTGCAACGCGGGCAACGTGGCGAACGCATGCGTATGTTCCGCCGTGCTGACCACCACCGCGTCGAACTCTTTAGCGTGGTCATAAACTTTGCGGAAGTCGGTCAGCTTGCGCGCGTTCGGATATTTTTGCCCGGCGGCGTTGATGCCTTCCTCGTTGACGTCACAAAGGATGACGACGTTTTCCGAAGCGACGCCTTTGAGATTGGCTGCGCCGCGTCCGCCCGCGCCGATGATTGCC
>JANNUY010000710.1:0-1976 GCA_031414155.1 Acidobacteriota bacterium | reverse complement strand
GCAACGCAATCGCGAAAACGTCCGCGCCTTTACGTGTATAAAAAATCTGGTCGCCGTCTTTATTGCCTTCTGTCATCACGCGCCACGGCGCAGTCGCATAAATCGCTTCTCCGTTGACATTCAACCAGTTGCCGATTTCGAACAAACGGTCTTGCATAAACACTGGAATGCGTCCGTCGGCGTTGGGACCGACGTTCAGCAAGAGATTGCCGCCCAGACTGACCGTCTCAATCAACAAGTGAATCAGTTGCGTCGCCGAAGCGTAATCGCGGATGTCTTCGTTACGGTTATAACCGAACGAACTGCCCATGCCGCGCGTTTCTTCCCACTTGCGCGTAGGCGGCGCGTTGCGGCCTACGCCGGTGTCGCCATATTCGCGCGTAAAAAATCCGCCGAACTGACTGCGTGTTTCCCTGCCCCAACGGTCGTTGATAACGACCTCGTCGCGGTTGGGCGCGTTGTTAAGATACCACGCGAGAAATTGCGGCGACTGCCAGATATCGCTGGGATGATCGCCTTCGCCATCAGCCCAGAGCAACGCCGGTTGATAGCGCGTCACAAGATCACGCAGTTGCGGCTGCATATATTCTGTCACGTAACGTTGCATGCTCTGTCGGTCAGCGTCGCTGTTGAGACGTTCGCGGTAATCGGGGTGAAACCATTCATACAACGAATAAAACAGCCCCATTTTCAAATTGCGCGCTTTGACCGACTTGCTCAGATCGCCCACCAAATCGCGGCGCGCGCCAACGGCAACAGAGTTCCAGTTCTCGCTTTGCGAACTCGGCCACAGCGCAAAACCATCGTGGTGTTTGGCCGTCAGCACTACGTATCTGGCTCCGGCGCGCGCGAACAAATCTGCCCATTGATCAGGGTCGAAGAGTTCGGCTTTGAACTCAGACGCGAAATCGCGGTACTGAAAATTCGCGCCGTAAACGCGCCGATGGTAATCCCAAAAAGCGCCCAACTCTGGCTTGGTGAGCGTATTCGTGCGACCTGCCTCGGCGTGCCGCCAATACCATTCGGCATAAGCGCCTTTCGGCCCCCACGCGGGTACGGAATAAACGCCCCAATGAATGAAGATGCCGAACTTGGCTTCGTCATACCACGCGGGCGTCGCGCGCCGTTCGAGCGATGCCCAGTTCGCCTCATAAGTCTGCGCGTTCAAACTCAAGCAAAGAACTGCCACAGAGGCACAGAGACACAGAGCTTTTCTTATCTGTTGAAAAAGCTCTGTGCCTCTGTGCCTCTGTGCCAATCTTCTTTGTAAGGCTGATTTGTTTTGCATGCAGTTACTTGCGGCGCAGGTAATCGTCCGTGCCGTTGACCCAGTCTTCGCGGATCGGCGCGAAAACATCAATGCCGGTAAAATCTTCATCGGCGACGGCTTCGTGCGGAACCCACGAGGGAATCTCGACCAGTTCGCCCGCGCGCAAGATCAACGCTTCGCCGCCGATCACGAAGCGCAACGAACCGCTGATGCAATAGCTGAACTGTTCGCTCTCGTGCGTATGCAATGGCACGACCGAGCCTTTCTTAATCGTAAGAAAAGCCATCGTGAGTTTTTCGCCCGTGAAAAAGCGGCGGCTGAACAAGTCTGTGACATGCTCTTCGGGTATCTCAGCCAACTTATGATGTTTCACTTTTCAAGCTCCTACTAAAAATAGAATGGCACAACACGTTGAACGCATTGTGCCATTAGTCGCCGCCAGATTGAATAGTCACTTGAATCGCCGGGCTTACTTCCCTGCAACCGAGAGGCTTTCTGAAGCCAGTACGTCGTAATAGTAATTGATCAATACGCGCTTGGGCTTTTGCGGCAAGGCGATTTTAAATTCCGGCGTCGTGTTGTTGCCCGTCACCTTCGCTTCGCCCAACCGCATGATATTGCCGTCGAAATCGAGATAAAGCGGCACGTTCATTTTGAAGCCGGGCGAGACTTCGCTTTGCGTCACCTTGCCGGTCAAGATTGTTTT
>JANNUY010000709.1:0-1723 GCA_031414155.1 Acidobacteriota bacterium | reverse complement strand
GGGCAGGGAATCGTCGCAGTCATTTTGATGTTGTCCCAATCGTCGCCCAACAGCCGCTCGTAATGCATGGCATCGTCAAGCAACAATGGGCGCAATCTGACGTTCATATACTTTTTACCCTGCCGACTGCGCGCGCGCCGCTGGAGCCTCAAACGTAGCCTCATCCAGCACGCTGAAAAACTCTTGGTGCAAGGCTTTGACGGTGCGCTCGGCATCTTTATCCGCAATGATGAAGCTCACGTTGATCGCCGACGCGCCGTGCGAAATCATCGAGACGTTCACGTCCGCGATGCTGTTGAAAATGCGCGAAGCCACGCCGGGCGTGTATTTGAGCTGTTCACCTACGACGCAAATCAGGGCTTGATTGCGTTCGATCTCGACTTCGCCGAGTTGTTGCAAGTCAGCGAGCGCGGCGTCCAGATTGCGCGTATCGTCCAACGTCACCGAGACGCTGACCTCTGAAGTCGCAACCATATCCACCGACGTTTCGTGTTTGTTGAAAATCTCGAACAACCGCGCCAGAAAGCCGTGCGCCATCAGCATGCGATCAGACGTAATGTTGACGACGGTGATGCCGCGCTTGAACGCAATCGCTTTGACCAATGCCCCGCCCGAAGGCGCTTTGCGCACGATTGCCGTACCCGCAACTTCTGGCCGCCGCGAGTTGCATACGCACACCGGAATGTCTTTTGCCATCGCGGGCAGCAACGTCGAAGGATGCAAAACTTTTGCGCCGAAATAAGCGAGTTCAGCGGCTTCGGCGAACGAGATGGTTTTGACTTTGGCGGCTTCGGCGACGACGCGCGGGTCGGTCGTGAGAATGCCGTCAACGTCCGTCCAGATTTGAATTTCTTCGGCATCAAGCGCCGCGCCGATGATGGCGGCAGAATAATCAGACCCGCCGCGTCCGATAGTCGTCGTGCTGCCGTCTTCAGTTGATCCGATGAAACCTTGCGTGACAGGCGCTTCGCCAGCGGCGATCAAGGGCGCGAAGCCTGCTTTGAGTTGCGGATTGGCTTCATCGAATTGCACGACGGCGCGCGTGAAATCGTCGTTGGTGCGCATCAAGGGGCGAATGTCTACGCAAGTGCTTGGCACTCCGGCGGCGCGAAAGGCGCAAGCGACGATGGGCGAAGAAAGCAATTCGCCATTCGCTGAAATCGCGTCAGAGAAACGCGGCGTCCATTCAGCGGCTTGGGCGATCTCAGCCAGCGTATCGTTGATTTCAGCGAAACGATCTTTGAGCGCGGCAATGACTGCGTCTTTATCGTCTTCAGAACCGGCGAGTTCGGTCGCTGCGGCGAAATGGCGCGCGGCAATGGTTTCTAAATTCTTGTGCGCTTGTGTGAGTTCGCCTTGCGCGGCGAGGTGCGCGCATTCGAGCAATCCGTTGGTGACTTTTGCCATGGCTGATACGACGACCAGCGGCTGGCGCGGCAGAAACGGTTTAACAATGGCGACCAGGCGGCGCATCGCAGCGGCGTCTTCGACCGAAGTGCCGCCGAATTTCATGACGATCATAAAAACAAAAAGGGCCAAAAAAAAAGGGTTAACCAACGATGCACGCTGGCTAACCCTTTCGTATCAAGCCTTGAATGAAGACAGACGATAAAACCGGATTGCCGAGAGCGCGCCATCGTTGATGTAAACGGGAAGTTGACGATGACAGTCTCAGGGATTTAGCCCTGACGACCAACCGCGTGACGGCGAAACATCACGACAG
>JANNUY010000708.1:0-4329 GCA_031414155.1 Acidobacteriota bacterium | reverse complement strand
AAACTGATTTCTATCGAAGGCTTGGGCTTGCCGCCGCAACATCGCGCATTTGCTCCTGCGTCAAAACGCTTGCGTCGTTGGGTTGAAGAAATTCGCCAAATCGAAAAACGCGATGCCCGTTCATACGCTACGCTTGAGACGGCTGTCGCACGCATGCAAGAAGCCAACCCGCATCTGTCAGACGAACAGGCGCGGCATCTGACCTTGCACGGTACGAACTGGAATGCCGACGGGTCGCTCGCGTGGAAGTTCGACAACTTCGCGCGCCCCTTTGCGCCGCAAGGCTTTAGCTTCGCCGATCAACTCGAACTGTTCAGCCAGATCACAGCGCCTACGTTATTGTTTTGGGGCGAAGAAAGTCCGTTCCCCGCGCCCGATGCCGACGGACGTTTCGCGGCGTTGCCGAACGCGCGCTTCGTCAAAGTGCCGCACGCCGGGCATTGGGTTCATCACGATCAATTGGAAGTTTTTCTGGCGGAGGCAAAGCCGTTTCTACTGGCAGATTAGCGACTTTGTGACCAAGAGTTTTAGCCACGGGGGACACGGGGATATAAGGGAGTTTTTAGTTTGCAGTTTTTATCTTCCCCTAAATCCCCGTGTTCGCCGTGGCTATTTTTAGATTTCGATTTCCATCAAATCTTCTGCCATCACCGTGGCCGGAAACACTTCGCGGGCTTCTTGCAGCAACACGCGCGCGTCGGGAAAGCGCGAACTGAAATGCGTGATGAGCAAATTTTTGGCGCGCGCGGCGACGGCGACTTGCGCGGCTTGTTCGGCAGTCGAATGGCCGAACTGTTGCGCTTCGTCGGGCAGGTCTTTAGTGAAGGTCGCTTCGTAAATCAGCCAGTCGGCGTCAGCGCCGAGCGCGACCGCGTTGTCGCAAGGCCGCGTGTCTAAACAATAACTCACGGCTTTGCCAGGACGTGGAGCGCCTACGATCTCGGACGAATGAATCGTGCGGCCATCGGCGAGCGTGATGTCTTCGCCACGTTGCAGCTTGCCGTAAAGCGGCCCTGAAGGAATGCCCAGCGCTTTGGCTTTCTCAAGATCGAAACGGCCTGGACGATCTTTTTCCTGCAAGCGATAGCCCAGCGCGAAGATGCGATGATCGAGCGGGCGCGTCGTGATGACGAACTGATCTGATTCCCATGCCGTCTCAACCGCGCGTTGCGCAAAATAACTCTTGCCAAATTCGCGCACCGTCAAGTCGTAATTCACCCACAGAATTTTCAGCTTCGCCAACAGGTTCAAGTATTCATTCACGCCCGGCGGACACACGAGCGTCAAAGGCGCAACGCGCTTGTCGAGCGCCATCGTCGAAAGCAATCCGGCCAGTCCGTTGAAATGGTCGCCGTGCAAGTGCGTGATGAAAATGCCCGCCAGCCGGTGCATCGAAAGCCCCGCGCGTACGATCTGCATTTGCGTACCTTCGCCGCAATCAAAGAGCCACCATTCGCCTTCCGCTGTGACAGCGGTCGCGCTCACATTGCGCCGCAACGTCGGCTTGCCTGAACTCGTACCTAACGGAATGATTTTCATTGGTGGTCAGTGGGTTATGGTCAGTGGTCAGTGAATCGAAATTGCATCACGTTTATCATCGTTTTCATCTTGGCTTATCAATGCGTTTTACGAAACCCTGAAAAAACGTCAGGGCGACGCTTTTTGATTCACCTCAAACACATAAAGCGTGGACTGACCATCTTCGGGCACAAAATAAAAACGCAGGCCCTCGGCCATTATTTCAACCCAAAACGGATTTTGCGTCATCGGCAACCCAGCGGGCGTCCACAACTCAACCGGCAATTGGTACAACGGGCGCTGAGTGCGCAGATCAATTAGCTCCATCCCGCCGAGTCTGAAACGGGTGCTGTTTGATTGGTACTGACTGAGTCCGGCGCAAAGCATCGCGTGGTCGCCGACGTATTTGCAATCCTGATAATCAATATAAAACGCCGCATTCAGTTGGCGCAGCGGCTGGGCGGCGTTGGTCACGCGACCACGCGCGTCGAGCGTCCAGCGATAGAAATTCCGTGACCCCCAACTGACTGCGTGCAACGCGCGCGCTGCGCGGTCGTGAACAATGCCGCCCAGGTGGTCGTCGTAACGTAAAACTTCAGCCGCTTTCATAGCGGTCGGGTCTACGCGATAGACAATCGAACGACTGTGCGGACGATATTCAGCAACCGTCACCCAAATGAACTTGCCGTCATAATCAATGCCACCGGGGTGATAAACCGTGCCTTCGCCCAGCGTCAGATCGGCCAGCAGTTCGCCCTGTTCGTCAAATTTGAACAGATGCCCGACGCCTGCTCCGGCATCGCGGTCGAGTCTATTTTGCGGTTGGACAAAGCGTTTGGTGGGCTGGCTGACTTCAACCGAAGACAGGTAAAACGCCGCGCCGATTTTGACCAAACCCTGTGGATGATGCGTATTAAATTTGAGCGGCAAGGTGGCAACTGGTCGCCAGTGCGCAGCGCGTGTGAGTTGCTTGAATCGCTGGCTGATTGACGGTGCTTGCGCAGTTGCGCTGAGCGAAAAAACCAACCAACCGGCCAGCGCCGAAAAAAGTCCGACCAAACAGAGCAAACGAACGTGACTAGCGAACTCTTTTTTCTTTTCCAATCGCAATTTCTCCACGAGCTTATCAGGCGCTGGCTCTAGCCATTGAACGCCTTGCGCAACACGTCGAGGCTTTTCGGTACGGCGGTTTGCGCGTTCTCTTTGCCTTCCATTTCGAGAGAAACCCAGCCTTTGAAATTGGCCTTGCGCAAGATCGCGGCGATGCGTTTGAAGTCAGGTTCGAGTGTGTAATAAACCCCGCCGCCGTAATAGGTCTTGGCTTGCACGATGCTCGCGTAAGGCGCGAGGCGTTCAAGTTGGGAATAGGGTTCGCCGAAGAAATTGCCCGTATCCACATTCAGCACCAACCACGGCGAATTGACCGCTTTATAAATGCGCAAGAGGCCGTCTACCTGCGTCGTCAAGCCCCAGTGATTCTCGAGCGCCAGCGCTACGCCCACCGATTCGGCGTGCGGGATGCATTCATTGATGCTCTCAATGCACCACTTAAAGGCATCATCGTCGGTGTAACCTTCAATCGCCGGTTCTTTGCCGCCTGCGTCCAGCATCTTTTGAAAGTCAGCTATCGTGCTCCAACGGCCTGAATTCAACCGAATCGCAGGACAACCCAAGTAAGTCGCCAAGTCCAAACAGCGTTTCGTATGGTCAATATCTTTCTGCCGCAACGCCTTGTCAGGCCGCACGAAATTCTGATGAATCGAAAGGAAGAAAAGCGATACGCCGTTGTCCCACGCAGCGCGTTTGAGCCGGTTGAGATAAGCCTTGTCTTCGCTTTCCATCTGGCGATGCAGAATTTCTACGCCCTCGAAGCCGAGTCGTGCTGCGTCGGCAATGACTTTCTCAATCGGATATTTCACCTTGTCGAAATGCCAATAAGAATAAGTCGAAACGCCGAAGCGGATGCGCTGTGGCGCAGGCGTTTGTGCTGTCGTGGTGATTGCAGGCAAAAGCGCAGTGGCTGCGCTCGCCAATAACATTTCGCGTCGTGTTGTGTTCATCTGGTTGTCCTTGTCAGTTAGAGCCTATGATTAAAGCTGAAGGGTCTTCGCCACCAAGAAGCACAAAAACCACAAAAAGCTTTTCAAACAGGAATGTTTCGCGGATTAATGATTCGCAGAGAGCTATCAAAACGCATGACAGGTTTTGTGGCTCCCGTGCTTTTTTGTGGCGAAAGCCCTTCCCGAAAATAACCTAAAGATTCCCTTTCCTGCGTTCCGCCGCCAGATAGCGCATTGCGCGTACCGCCACCGCCGCAATCGTCAGCGTAGGGTTCTTTTCAGGAAAGGTCGTAAAACTGCCGCCGTCTACTACGAATAAATTTTTGACTTCGTGCGCCTGACTGTAACCGTTCAGCACTGACGTGCGCGGGTCTTTGCCCATGCGCACCGTACCCGTTTCGTGGCTGGCAAACCCGCCGGGCGTTTCGCCGAGCGGCAACATCATTTCAGTGCCGCATGTGTCGTAAACTTCCTGAATGCTGTTGCGCATGTCTTTGAAAAGGCGCAGATCGTTTTCGCTCCAGTTAAACGTCACCACGGGATAAGGAATGCCAAAATTGTCTACTTTGTTTTTATCCACCGTGACGCGATTGTCGGGACGCGCTTCGACCTTGCCCCAGCCGCCGATTTGAAAGAACGCAGGCTGCAAGGCGCGCACGCCGTCTTTGTATGACGAACCAAAACCCGGCAAGGCTTTGGCGTGATGCGGCATCCCCCAGTTCGTATAGTTCATCTGCATTCCCCAGCCGCC
>JANNUY010000707.1:0-2904 GCA_031414155.1 Acidobacteriota bacterium | reverse complement strand
GTGCGGCATCATCACCAGCACGCGCGCCGTCTCGCCGACCTTGTAAGCCTTCTTATCCGGCACCAGTTTTATCTCGTCCCAGTTGCGATAAGCGTTGTCAGCCCACGCCTCGTTGCGGTCGGTGGCATAAAGATAGCCGCCGTCGCTGAAGACCTCTTTGCCGTTTTCGTTGAGGATGGTCTCAATGTGAATGTTGCCGACGATGGGCACTTTGTATTCATAAACGGCTTCGCCTTGCCCGTTCGTCGTGACCGCGCCGCTGCTCAGGTCTTTGCGATTCAGCTTCCATTCCGTCGTCGTATAGCCGTCTTCTTTCTTTTCAACTTTGTCGTAAGTCTGTTGCACAAATTTCAGCGCGACGCGCGCGCTGACCGGCTTGCCTTCGTAATCAGCCGTATGCACTTTAATGCGCGCCGTTTCGCCCTGATAGTAAACATATTTCTCAGGCTCGGCGGTGGCGACGGCACTGCCGCGCGTGCCGGTGAACGAAGCCTTGCCGGTTTCTTCGCGGCGTGAGGCATCGGTCACGTTGGCTTCGAGCCGATATTGATAATCGTAAGGGTCTTTCTTTTCGCCCGCTGGCACGGTGAACTCGATCACGGCCTGTCCGTTTTTATCGAGGCGCGCTTCGCCCTCTTTGACCATGTCGTCGCCATAACCGTAATAGCCGCCTTCGTCGTTCTCGACTTCCGCTTCGTCATCGCCGCCGAAACTGTCTTCGTCGGCCCACCACCAATGATAATAACGCGAACGATAGACGTAATACTTCATCTCGGCATTGGCGACGGGCGAACCGAAAAAGTATTTGGCGTCAATCGTGAACTTGGTTTTCTCACCCACGGCGACGAACTTTTGCGGCGTAGCGACGCGCACTTTGTATTCAGGCTTTTTGTATTCAGCGACCTCAAAACCGCTGCTGGCTTCAGCGTTGTTCAGCGTCGCCTTGATGTTGTAATAGCCAAGCTTGGCGGCGCTTGAGAGTTCAAGCTCGCCGCTGAACGTGCCGCGCGTGCTTAAAGGAATTTCTTTCTCTAACAGCTTGCCGCCGTCGCCGTCTTCGACCGAGACGCGCACCGTGCGATCAGCGAACATTTCGTATCCGTTCTCGCCGATCTTGCGCAGGATGCCTTTGAAGAAAACCTTCTGCTCAGGCCGATAAATCGGGCGGTCGGTGTAAATATAACTTGCTACGTTATTGCTGTTGCCTTCTTCGTCAAAGCCGCCGAAGTAATAAGACGACAGTCCCGCGATGGCGAATTCATTGCCTTTGGTCGCCATCACCAGATAGTCAGCGTTTTCTTCGCCGCCCGCTTCTTCTTCTTCAACAGGGGCAGGCTCACCGTTCGGATTGGGCGTAGGCGTAGGCGTCGCTTTGGGCTGCGGCTTTTTGGCTTTGGTTTTGAGAATGCCGTTCTTATCGGTTACGCCTTGCGCAACGGTGAGGCCGTTTTTGACGACTTCGACTTTTACTTCCGCGCGCGGCGCACCGGTCTTGCGATCAACTGAAAAGACGAGCATGTCACCGTCTTCTGCCGTCTTGTTGATCGTGGCGAGATCGGTCACGACCGCAATCGTATAAGCGCGCAACTTGTCGTTGACGGCTTCGACCAGATAAACGCCCGCTTCCATCGCGCCGAGGTTCACCATCCGCGTGTCATAACGATTCTCAGTCGGCGTCAACACTTGGCGAAACGTTCTCACCTTTTGGTCAGGATTGAGCAGCGGCATCTGCGCAAAAGAGGCATCGTCATGCTTGAGCTGTTCGCCCGAACGGTATTGATCGTTGAAGGCCGCTCGCGATTCGCGCCGCAACTGGTTGCGCACGTAACTCTTAAACAGCGCCAGCAAATTGAACTTGAACTCGCGCAGGGTTTCTAAAAACGAAGGCTTGCCGCGATAAGTGTCAGAGACGGCGGCGCGTTCTTCGACGCCCATGCGATGCGGGTTTTCGAGTTGCGTGAAAAACTTGATGGGGTCTTTGACTTTGTATACACGAAAGTCGAGCGCCGCGACGCCTTCATAGCTGATGTAAATCCGCGTCCTCTCGTTCGTGCCATACGTGCGATTGGTTTGCAGCGAAAAACTTGGCTTCACGCTCGGACTCGGTTGCGGCGCTGCATTATTCGTCACCTGTTGCGCTCGCACTGGTGCTTGGCAAAAAAGCGAAACGGCAAATAAAAAGGCGAAAAACCCAAACGTGAATAAGCCACGGGGAACACGGGGGGCACGGGGATTTTTTAGGGTTTGAGTCGTTTTAGTGATATTAGATGGATACACGTTTGATGCCCTCTTTCATCAACTTGTGATTGAAGTTGAGAATGTAACCGCGTTTGAAACGCAACAACCGTAAATAATTCATCGCTTGCGCGAGATGTAAATCAGTGACGCGCTCGACAGCTTTCAGTTCGAGCAGTAAACAGTTTTCTACGATGATGTCGGCGCAAAACCCAAGCCTAAATTTTTGCCGCGATAGAAAACCGGAACCTCTACTTGTCGTTCGGCGGCAATGCCCATGTCAGCCAACTCCATCATCAGCGCAGCCTCATAGACAGATTCCAGCAAGCCCGATCCTAACGCCTTATGGACATTCGTCGCGGCAGTCAGCACGCGATCAATCAATTCCTCACTACACTCAATCAAGTCCATAAACACCTCAATTTAAAACAAGAGAATAGGCCACGGGGAACACGGGGAGTTTGGGGGATTGTTTGGGTGATGAATCGTTACGTTTTTCCTCAATGGTTTGCCCTCTGAGTGCGTTCATTTTGTATTTTCACGAACCTTGCCAACCCAAAGCATCCCCGTGACCCCCGTGACCCCCGTGGCTTATTCCTGCTTTCACTCCAAAATCTTCAACCGATAAAAACCTAAAAAATGCTTATTGCTTTCAATCGGACGCCAACG
>JANNUY010000706.1:0-1276 GCA_031414155.1 Acidobacteriota bacterium | reverse complement strand
AGCATCCTTCGTTAAGCGGCAGCGAAACCGTAGGCATCACGCGCTTTCTGA
The DNA here is from genome assembly GCA_031414155.1 of Acidobacteriota bacterium. Classification (GTDB taxonomy): domain Bacteria; phylum Acidobacteriota; class Blastocatellia; order RBC074; family RBC074; genus JACPYM01. Next base: position 1,225 of record JANNUY010000706.1, on the reverse strand, counting down.
TGAGCCTTGAGAAACCAGATGCGCGCGTGGTTGAAGCGATTGAATCAGCCGTTGCGTGGCTAAAGGTAGTCCAGATCAATGGGTTTAAGTATTACGACAAACGCGGCGCTGAGTTAGAGAAGGGTTACGACCGCGTGATTGAACCCGATGCCAACGCCAGACCGCTGTGGGCGCGCTTTTATGAAATCGGTACGAACCGCCCGATTTTCAGCGGACGCGACAGCGTCATCAAATACAGCGTGGCAGAAATCGAACACGAACGGCGGACGGGTTACGGTTGGTATTCAGACCGTGCAGCGGACTTACTGAAAAAAGACTATCCCGCTTGGCGTGCGCGGTTGAGCTTCCCGTAAACCCGACGGCAAACTGATCAAACTGATGTTACGCGATGCAATTGAGACAATTCCGTTTGTCAGGTTTTATGCGCCTCCGGCGCAAAGAGAGCGTCAAACTCAAATAGCATTTTCTGATCGCGTAACATCAGTGATCTAGTTCCCCGCGCCCAATTGACTGTTAGTTTTGACCGATGAGGCAACGGTTCATCGTTTGCCGGGGAATGCACGCCGATAATAAGTTGATAAAAAACTGTTATAGCAGATGTGCGGAAATCCCAGGGGATTTCAGCTTAGAACGTTTGCATCGCCGCCATTTCGGTGTAGACTGCGCGCGCATTCCCGCTTGGTTTGTCACGAATCAGCGCGGAATTATAATACTGACTCACCAACGCACCACACTGATTTATTTTTGCTGGATGGAAAAAGAAGCCCGGAGTTTTTGCCGGGCCCACCGAAGCAACCGACGAGCGAGTAGCTTAAACTCGACGGTTGTTGCGACATTTGCCTGACCGCGTCTATTCCTGGCGTGTGTCCCTAACTTTTGGAGTAAAACAAATGCACAAGTTCACAAGACTAAGTGGTCTTCTCTTGCTGGCACTGGTTATGGCATTAACCGCCGTGGCACAAACCACCAGCGGTTCGATTTCGGGTAACGTCAATGACCCTAACGGTGCAGCAGTGGCGAACGCCACGGTCGTGATCAAAGACGACGCGCGCGGTTTTTCGCAAACCGCAACGACTGACGCCGAAGGCCGTTTCGTTTTTCCGACACTTCAGCCTTCGACCTATACACTTTCCATCGAAGCAAAAGGCTTCAAGAAATCAGAGCGCACTGGCCTCTTGCTGGTGGCGAATGACAAAATGACGCTCGGCGAAGTGGCGCTGGAAGT
>JANNUY010000705.1:0-3959 GCA_031414155.1 Acidobacteriota bacterium | reverse complement strand
GCGCATTTTTATTACGCGCTGAGTTTGTGGAAGGGAACCCGTGACCCAACGGCGCACACGGCGCAAGTGAGTGAGATTGAAACGCTGTTGCGCTCGGCGTTGCGGCTTGATCCGAAATTCGCCCTTGCCTATTACGAATTGGGAGCCTTGCTCGCCGATCAGCAAAGCACGAACGAGGCGATTCGCGCGCTGCAACAGGCAGTCAAGCTCAACCCCGCTTTGCCCAAGGCGCATTACCGGCTGATGCAACTCTATCAACGCACCGGACAAAAGGTGCTGGCGGCCAAGGCGCTGGCGGCGTTTCAGAAATATAAAGAGATTGAAAAATGACCGCTGCCGTGCGGCGGCTTCGGCACCGTCTGGCCAACGCGCCCCCTTTGTTCTCCTCTCAGCAACTCGTTACCCGGACTCTGATGCCTTCGTCTGAAATGACATTGCATAGAGGAGAAGTGCAGTCCCGTCTGTTCACCGGAAAGGGGTACAACCCATTCACGCTCGACACATAAATCACCACAGGAATTCATCAGGGTTTGAAACGTTATTCCGTCATTATCATCATTCCCCTCCTCATTGCGTTGGCATATGTGCCGATAGATATACCGTTCACGCTCGACAGCGTGGCGCGCGTGCTGCCGGCGCGTCAGTGGGTATTGAGCCACGCGAGCGACGGCACGCTGGCGGCGGCGGTTTACGATCTTCGCACCGGTATGGTGCGGCGGCAGGAAGGTTATCAGTTCGACCGAGGCGATCTGGTGCAGATGCGCTTTCAAGACGATTGGAAAACCGGTACGCGCATCAAGGCCGGTGAGACAGTAGCGAGTGTCGTTTCAAACCGGCTCAACGAACAACTCGTGCAGTTGAGAAATCAACTCGCCATCGAACAAGCCACACTCGACGTCGTTGCTACGGGGCAAAAGCCGCAAGTACTGGCGCAGTTAGAAGAAGAAATCAGTTCAGCCAAAGCCGACGTTGAGATGCGCCGCAAAACCCTCGAACGCAACCAGCAATTAGCGAAAGAAGGTTTGATCTCGGCGCTGCAACTTGAACAGGCTGAGAACGCGCTACACGATGCGCAAGCCCGCGTGCGCCTGACTGAAAAATCGCTCGCCGTGAGTTCCAGCGGAGAGAAGCAGGAAAGCGTCACGGTCAATTCTGCGCGTATCACCTCGCTGCAAAAAGAAATCGAATTTCTCGAAAATAAACGCAGCAAGTATGTCATCACCGCGCCTTTCGCAGGCGAAGTGAGATTGGAAAGCACGCTCGAAGGCGACAAGCTCTATGTCGAAGACGGCGCGTCACTGATATTGCAGATTCCGATTCGGCTGCGCGACGTTCAGTATTTGCAAGTCGGACAACGTTTTGAGTTGCAATTGCTCGATCAACCGCAAACTGTTACCGCTTCGATTTTCGAAATTGGCAAGCGCGTCGAAACTCTGAGTTACGAACAAGTCGTCACCGTCAAAGCCCTTGCTGAAAAAACGCCTGAGACACTGGCGGCAGGCGCTCCGCTGCGTTGCCGGGTATTGCTTGGCCGCGTGCGATTGATGGAATACCTGCGCCGTTCGGTGCGCTGGCAAATGTGAGCGGTTGTTGGTTGCAGGTTATCGGTAGCCGGTTCTCTTGTGACCGACAACCGACTACCGAGAACCGACAACCGACAACCGACAACCGATGCTGCAACCTGCCCAACTCTTACAAGAAACCCAACAGCAGTTGGACATTTTTCGCCCTTCGATTTTCGAGTTCGGCGCGAATCTGTTCATTGCCTTGTTTTGCGGTACGCTGATCTCGCTGGTCTATCGGTTCGTCAGGCGCAAGGGCACGATACCGCTGGCGTTTCCTAATGCGTTGGTATTGTTGTGTTTGATTACGGCGGTTATCACTTTGGTCATTGGCAACAATCTGGCGCGCGCTTTCGGCTTGGTCGGTACGATGTCTATCATCCGCTTTCGCACGGCGGTGCGTGACGTAGAAGACATTGTCTTTATCTTCTTTTCGTTGGCGATGGGCATGGCGGCAGGCGTTGGGCTGAATTCTGTCGCGCTGATTGGTACAGTCTTGATTTGCGTAGTCATTTTGTTGCTGCACGCATTCAGCGACACCGAACGCAAGCCGGAACCGTTGGGTTATTTGCAAATCACGCACGGCGCAGCAGCCTTGCCGCAGGTGCAGGAGTTGCTGAAAAAGAACGGACGCCGCATCAAGCTGTTGAATGCACAACCAAACGGCGAATCGCTTTATCAACTGGCCCTGCGCCGTCCGAAAAAGCAGGAAGACTTCCTGCGCGAATTGCACGAGTTGGAATCGGTCACGCACGTCAATTTCTTCTTTGAACCGGAGGCCAAAGAATCATGAAACCTATTTGCGTCGGTTTGTTCGTATGGCTCGCATTGTCGAGCTTAGGTATTTTCGCTCAGGACGCGCAGCCGCATTACCTATTTGCCTATTTCAAAAACAACGGCGAAGACGGATTGCATCTCGCCCACAGCCGCGACGGCCTGACCTGGCGCGCGCTCAATGAAGACAAGCCTTATCTCACGCCGCTCGCGGGCAGCCAGAAACTCATGCGCGACCCATGCATTTTGCAAGGGCCAGATGGCGTCTTTCATTTGGTATGGACAACTGGTTGGGAAGGCCGTGACATCGGCATCGCCCACTCGAAAGACCTCATCAACTGGTCAGAACAGCAAACGATTCCCGTGATGGCGCACGAGCCGACAGCGATGAATTGCTGGGCACCTGAAATCATTTATGACGCGGCGAATCAACAATACGTCATCTTTTGGTCAACCACGATTCCAGGCAAGTTCGCTGAGACAGCCGGGTCGGCAGGCAAAGGACGCAACCATCGCATTTACTTCACGACGACGAAAGATTTCAAAACCTATAGCAAGGCTTCGGTGTTTTATGACGATGGCTTTAACGTGATTGACGCGACCATTGTGCCTGTTGGGATTCAGGACGGCGCGCGTTTTGTGATGATCGTGAAAGACGAAACTGAGTTGCCCGTCGCGAAAAAACATCTGCGCATCGCCACCAGCGATAAAGCGGTTGGCCCTTACAGCAAGGCTGCGGCTGCGTTCACTAAAGCCTGGGTCGAAGGCCCGACGGTGCTGAAAGTGAATCAGGACTGGATCGTTTATTACGACGAATACCGCGAACATCGTTACGGCGCTCTGAGGACGCGCGATTGGCAAACGTGGGAAGACGTATCAAGCAAGCTGACTTTGCCGCAAGGCATTCGCCACGGCACGGCGTTTAAGGTTGCGGCTGACGTGGCCGTGCGGTTGCTGATGCGCTGGGGCAACGCGCTGAACCAAAAGCCGGAATGGTATGCGACGGGCGAAGCGCAACGCATCGCCGATAACGTCGTGCGCTGGCAACGCAAGAGCGGGGGTTGGACGAAAAATACGAATATGGCCGTTGTGTTAAGCCAAGCCGAAGCCGCGAAGATTGATAGTGAGCCAGAAGAAACCACAATTGATAACGGCGCGACCTATACCCAATTGCGTTATCTGGCAAAAGTCTTCAACGCGACGCGGCAAGTACGTTTCAAGGAATCGTTTTTGAAAGGGTTGGATTATCTGTTCGCCGCGCAGTACGCCAACGGTGGCTGGCCGCAATTTTTTCCGCTGGTCAAAGGCTATTATTCGCACATCACTTACAACGACGACGCGATGGCAAGCGTGCTGACGTTGCTGCGCGAGATTGAAGGAAAGAGTCCGGCTTACACTTTTGTTGACGAAGCGCGCCGACAGCGCGCCGGGCAAGCCGTCGCCAAAGGCATCGAGTGCATGCTGAAAACGCAAATCACGGTTGGGGGCAAACTCACTGCGTGGTGTGCGCAACACGATGAAGTGACGCTGGCTCCGGCAAAGGCGCGCGCTTACGAGCATCCTTCGTTAAGCGGCAGCGAAACCGTAGGCATCGTGCGCTTTTTGATGAGCCTTGAGAAACCA
>JANNUY010000704.1:0-4156 GCA_031414155.1 Acidobacteriota bacterium | reverse complement strand
GCTCTTTCACGAAGGTCGCGACGACAAACTTTCCTGGGACGTTTCAGAAAGCGTCGAATTCACCGACGCGCAAGAACGCACGATGCACCAGAAGCGGTACGACAATCCGCCCGGTCAACGCACGCCGGATTGGACGCCGCTTGATACGCCCGAAGCGCAAACGCGTGACGCCCGCATTGCCAAAGCGATTGCGCAGTTGATGGAAGAAAAAGCGAAAGCCGGAAAGCCGTTCTTTCTCGCCGCCGGATTGAATAAGCCGCATCTGCCGTGGAATGTGCCGAAGAAATACTTCTCGCTTTATCAGGCTGCCAACATCGAGTTTCAACCAGACTTGCCGATGCAAAACATTCCGTCGGTCGCACTGATGACGGAACTGTTCGGCTCGCCGCAACCTGCATCACGCGCCGAAGCAATTGCGGCGTATTACTCCGCGATCACCTACATGGACACGCAAGTCGGCGTGTTGCTGACCGCGCTCGACCGGTTGAAGTTGTGGGATAACACAATCGTTGTGCTGTTCAGCGATCACGGCTTTCATCTTGGCGATCACGGCGGACTATGAGCGAAGCTCTCACTGTTTGAGCAATCCGCGCGCACTCCATTGATCATCGCCGTGCCCAATGGGCAAAAGGGCAAAGCGACCAAAGGCATTGTCGAATTGCTTGATCTCTATCCCACGCTGGCAGAGTTGAGTGGCTTGCCAGCGCCCGCTGGACTGGAAGGCCACAGCCTTGCGCCGCTCCTAAAAATTCCGAGCGGCAAATGGCCGCACGCAGCGTACACGATGGTCTATCACGAAGTCGGCGGCGAAAAGATCGAAGGCAAATCGGTACGCAACGAACGCTGGCGCTACACCGAATGGGACGCGGGGCGCAAAGGTGTAGAGCTTTACGATCACGACCGCGACCCGAACGAATTCAACAATCTGGCGGCGGATCAACGCTACGCCAAAACGCTGAAGGAAATGAAGCAGCTTCTGCAAGAGGTTGTTTCCAAAATCAACAAGCCTAAATCATAAAGTGGAGACCCGAACAATGCGCCAATTCATTATGGCCGCTGGGCTGTTGTTGCTGCTTGTGGCTGCACCAGCCGCTAATGCTCAACCAGCCGTCGCGACCGCTGAACAAAAAAAAGCGCCGCGTTTCGCTGATGCGATCGAGGCTTTTCTGAAAGAAGACCAGACCAATCCGCCGCCGAAGCAGGCGATTCTGTTCATTGGCAGCAGCATCTTCCGGCAATGGAAGAATCTGAAAGAGCAGATGGCTCCACTGCCGGTTTTCAATCGCGCGTTCGGCGGTTCGCGTTCGGCAGAGATTCTTTATTACATGGACAAGGTCGTGTTGCCGTACGAACCGAAGGTCATTGTTTATTACTGTGGCAGCAACGACATCAACGCGAACATCAACCCGGAAGAGATTGCCGAGAACTTCAAACAGTTTGTTGAGCGAGTGCATGTCAAACTGCCGCGGACGCAAATCTTTTTCACCTCGATCAACCGCGCGCCGCAAAAAATGGAGCGCTGGGTGGATGTGGACGCGGCCAACGCCTTGATCAAAGAGTTTTGCGCCAAGGGCAAGCTGCTTGGCTTTATTGATGTCAATCCGGCGCTTTTCGACAAAGAAGGCAAGCCGCGAATGGAGTTGTATCTACCGGACAAACTTCATTTTCTGGAACCGGCTTATGTCGAGTTCACCACAATCATCAAACCGATGATTGAAAACGCCTGGAAGAAGAAATAACGACAAACACCGTCTCAGCGCATCCGCAAATGCGCTGAGACATTTACCCAAATGGAGAAAGAAGATGTTCATCAAGAATCCACCAAAGATCAAGACATTGATTGCCGTCATCGGGATTTTGGCTTTCAACCTGATTCTCAGTGGCATGGCCTTCGGGCAAATCAAGTCTGCTGTGATTTCAGGAGTCGTAACCGATGCCACGGGCGCGGTCATTCCTGGCGCGACCGTCACGGTTATTAATCAAGAAACCAATGTCGCGGCCACCTCGGTCAGCGATGCAACGGGTGGTTTTACTGTGCCTTATCTGGCGCCGGGCACTTACACAGTCAACGTTGAAAAGACCGGCTCGGGTTTTTCCAAATCCAGTCAGACGAACATCACTATTTCGACCGCGCAGAGCGTGAGGATCGAAGTGAAGCTGCAGGCAGGCGCGACGACCGACACCGTGACGATTTCTACCGATGCGGCGGCGCTGCAGACCGCCAGCGCAACCGTCGGCGGAGCCGTCAACGAACGCATTGTGCAAACCTTGCCGAACATCACGCACAATCCATTTGCCTATGCGGCGCTGCAAGCGGGCATCACGCCGCGCGGTGCGTTCAACAATACGCAAAGCACGACTTCGTTTGGCATTGGCATTGATGGACGCCGTCAGGCTTCGGCCATCGGCATCAATGGCGGTTCGGCGTTCTCAAACGACATCGTGCTGGACGGCGTGAGCGTGCAAGGCTCGGCTTGGAACGAAGTCGCCGTGTTGCCGAATCAGGACGCGTTGCAGGAAGTCAAAACCATCACGAACAATTACACGGCGGAATATGGCCGTGCGCAGGGCGTAGTGATCTTCACGACCAAGGGCGGCACGAACGATTATCACGGCACGGGTTTCTGGCGCATCCGCAACGAAGCCTTGAACGCGAATTCGTTCAGCAACAACGCGCAGAACATCACTCGTGGGCCGTTCAAGTCGCACACTTATGGCGCGACGTTTGGTGGACGCATCATCCGCGATAAAGCGTTTTTCTTCGCGAGCTATGAAGGGCTTGAATTCAATCGCAACTACGATTTCTTGAAGACCGTGCCGACCGCCAAAGAACGCGCGGGCGATTTCAGCGAGACTTATATCAACAACGGCGGCAAGGCGACGCCGATCAGAGTTTACGACCCGTTCAATGCCACACGGGTTGGCACGAGTTCGGTTTATAACCGCACGCCGTTTTTGACCTTCACCGACGCGGCGGGACTTGTGCATACCAGCCCATTGCCAGCCGCGCGCCTCAATGCGCAAGGCTTGGCTTTGCTGAAGGCTTATCCGTTGCCCAACCGCACGCCGGACGATGTCTATAACAACAACAACTTTTTCAATCGCGGATTGCAGCAGTTTTCGAAAAACAACGTCAACTCACGCGTAGATTACACGTGGCGCAACCACAGCTTTTATGCGACGGGCGGCATTCAGTTGGGCAACATTCTGACGCCGCGTTCGTGGGGTGGTGACAACCAGTTTTATAGCCGCAATGAATTTGTCGGCAATACGCAACCTGACAAAAACCCTTATGTTTCGGTCGGCGACACATGGTCGTTGCGGCCCAATTTGATTCTTGATGCGCGCATCGGCGTCAACCGCATTCAAAGCGACAATGAGACCGATGTGTTCAAAGATTTCAACTACGATCAATTCGGCATTCCGAAAGAGATTCAGGCGTTGAACTTGACGGGTGGCGCACCGCCGTCGTTTGTCCCGGGCAGCATCAGCGCGCTCAATGAAGGCACCTTCCTGCACAAGCGCGAACGCCAGACCAACACCGATTCTAACGCCAGCATCACGTGGACACGCGGGCGCTGGACGCACAAATTCGGCGGCACTTATCGCGTGCTGTTGTCAAATTACAACGACTTGTTTGACTCGGTGGCGATCACGACCAACGCGACTTACACGCGCTCGAACATCAATGCCGATGGCTCGACTACCGGTTTGCCAGCGATACCGGATGGCTCATTCGGCGGCTATTCACCGGCTTCGATTGCGTTGGGGGCGGGCTGGTTGGAAGTGCGTTCCGGGTTCAACACACGGTTGGCGTTGGCGCAAAAATACGGCGCTGTTTATAACCAGAACGACTGGCGGGTGAATGACAAACTGACGGTGAATCTGGGCTTGCGTTATGACGTGCAACCTGGCCCGACCGAACGTTTCAACCACATCAGCGCAATTGATCTGAATCAGAAAAATCCGTTCGGCACGGCGGGCAAAGTCATTTTTCCTGGCGTCAACGTTGATCGGCGCAATATGTGGCCGACTGAATGGACTGATTTCGGGCCGCGCTTGGGCGTTGCTTATCAAATCAAACCAACGCTGGTGATGCGCGGTGGTTACGGCTTGACGTTTGTGCCGTCAAACACCGGTTACAACGATGGGCCGG
>JANNUY010000703.1:0-3698 GCA_031414155.1 Acidobacteriota bacterium | reverse complement strand
CTGCCCCTCAAACGCGAAGACTTAATCAGGCGCGTCGAACAGTTTCGCCAGCAATTGGCGGACCGCGATCCGCGTTTCGGCAAGCTGGCGACTGAGCTTTATGCACAGTTATTCAAAGCGGCGCGCGCTCATTTTCCCGCGCAAACAAAACTCGTGATCGTACCCGACGGGCCGTTGTGGGAATTACCCTTTCAGGCCTTGCTGACGGAGCAAAACCGGTATCTGTGGGAAGAGCATACGTTGGCTTATGCGCCTTCCCTCACGGTGTTGCGCGAGATGATGCGGGCGCGTCCGGCGCGTTCGGCGAAATCATCACTGGCGTTATTGGCGATGGGCGACCCGCAGTTAGGAGGCGCGAACGTCGAGCGCGCGCAACAGCTCATGGGAGGCAGTTACGAACCATTGCCCGAAGCCCGTAAACAAGTAGAGCTTTTGCAGCAATTCTACGACCCGCAACGCCGCAAGGTGTTCACGGGCGCGGCCGCAACCGAAGCGCAATGGAAGGCTCAAGCCGAGCAAGCCGACGTATTGCATCTGGCGGCGCACGGCGTGTTGAACGACCGCAATCCGCTTTATTCGCACATCCTGCTGGCGCAAGCGGGCGACAAGTCATCGAATGAAGACGGCTTGCTCGAAGCGTGGGAGTTGATGGACATGAATTTGCACGCCGAGTTAGCCGTGTTGTCAGCGTGCGAAACGGCGCGCGGGCGCGTGGGCGCGGGCGAAGGCATGATTGGTTTAACGTGGGCGCTGTTTGTGGCGGGCGTGCCTACGTCGGTGGTCAGCCAGTGGAAGGTGCGCGCCGACAGCACCGCCGACTTGATGGTCGAGTTTCATCGGCAATTGCGCCAATCACATTTGAACAAAACGGCTGCGCACGACGCATGGATCAAAGCCGAAGCCTTGCGCTCAGCCGCGTTGAAGCTGCTGCGTACCGAAAAATATCGCCACCCCTTTCACTGGGCGGGTTTCGTACTCGTGGGCAAACCGCAGTAAGTCGCGTGGAGTTGCATTGCCAGCCTCCCAGCCATTGAGTAAGCTGCGGCGCAAGTTGTTCAGGCAGTCCCAAATTTTCTATCGAACAGCGACTTCCAGTTTTTCAGACCCTTCATAGATTGAGATCGTCATTGTTGATGCAGGAGCAAACGGCTTTCGCACAACTCGACCCCTTGTTGCGTCCTTTTGTCAGCGCCGCGAATGAAAGCGCGGCGCAAGACGAAATGGAGGCGCTGCTTGACCTCATTGCGCCAGCGGTCAAGCGCATCACTGCGCGCGGACGTTCGCCCGAAGACGAATATCAAGAGAGCCTGCGCCAAATACTCGTTGCGCTGCGGCAATGCCGACAGGCTTCGCAACAACATTCCATCGCCGACTTGCAACGTTACGTGATGGTCGTCGCTTCGCATGTGACCCGACGCAGTTGGCGCGCAGAACGTCCGGCACACCAGCAACTGAAAGAATCGCTGCGGTATACGTTGCGCAATGAAGCCCGTTTCGCCTTGTGGCAAGCCGAAGATGGCTTATGGCTGTGCGGATTGCGTGCGCATGCCCGCGCAACGAATGCGCCGCGCAGTTCACGCTTGACTGACTTGCTGACCGACCCGCTCGCCTGTGACGAAGCCGTGCTGCCGCAGCGCGATGCGCAGCGCGTAACCCAAGCTGAATTGCTGGAAGCCTTGTTCAATTGGCTGGGGCATCCGCTGCGATTCGATCAATTAACGCCTGCGGTTTTCGCGTTACGACGGCTGTCTGAAGCGGCCACCGTCAGCGACAGCGAGGACGATGAAACGCACCGCGAGAGCGGAATAGATGAAGCTCCGCTGCCCGCGCAAACCACTGAATGGCTGCAATTTTTGCGCAGCCTCTGGGCTGAGATCGAACAGTTGCCGCCATTGCAACGCATCGCTTATTTGTTGAATTTCACGGCGGGCGAAGGCGCGCTTGAAATTTTCTGGCTCAACGGCATTGCCAGCGTGCGGCGCATCGGCAGCGTGGTTCAACTTACTGACGAACATTTCGCGCGCGCCTGGGAAGACCCGGCACTCACTCACCGCGTGAGCATGGGCGTGCGCCAGCAACTCAATTACGAAGAAAAATTCGCCCTGCTTTGGCAATGCCTGCCGCTTAGCGATCAAACCATAGCGCGTTTGCTCGACACCGAGCGGCAGAAAGTCATCAACTTGCGCAAAGCCGCGGGCGACCGATTAGCGCGGCGTCTGGCGGCGTTTCGCCACACCAAAAAATAATGACAAGAATCAGGGGAAAGCGGCGGTAATATGCGGCATCATTTCGCCCCCTAACCAACAAGCGCCTTCCCCTTTGACAAATGCCGAACCCGATCATCGTTGCTTAATTGTTTTTTTTCCGCTTGTTCCCCCGTTGATTCATGAACCATCTTTCCGCACAACTGATGCTTCGTTACCGCGCGCGTTCGCTGGCTCCGGCGGAGTTGCTCGACCTTGACCAGCATTTGACCGATTGCGAAAGGTGTCGCGCTTCGTTGGCGCTGGCGGTCAACCTCGCCGCGCCCGATAAAGCGAACGGTTTCGGATTGCTGGAAGCGACGACTGAGCTTTCCCATCCGGCGCTGGAACATTGGCGCGACTATCTGGCACAACGACTCGACGCGGTTGACCGCGAACTGTGCGAAAGCCATCTGGAAGATTGTTTTGCTTGCGCTGCGCAACTTACGCAATTGCGCGCTGAGATAGCCCAGCCAGATGCGCGTCGCCGGTTGAGCTTTGCCAATTTATTCAGCTTGCCGCTGGCTTGGCGAATGGCCAGTGCGGCGGCGTTATTGGGGCTATTGATTTGGGGAGTGACGCGCTGGCAACGCCACGCCGGTGATAACCGCCAGATGGCAACCAGTTCTCCCACGGTTATGCCCAGCTTGCCACCGAGTTCACCGATAACCTCACCGCCTGCGACGGAATTGTTACTCGCTTACCGCGATGGCGAACGGCAAGTTACGCTCGACCAGTTGGGGAACCTCAAGGGCCTCGAAGGCTTAACGGCTGCGGAACAAACCGCACTCAAAGCCGCGCTGACCAATGGGCAGATCGAAACGCCACCCGCCGTAAAAGACATTCAAGACACGGGCAATCGGCTGATGAGCGCACCTGATAACACGCAAACGCCTGGGCAAAGCTGGGCGGCGAATTCAACCAAAACCTTGTTGCATCCTTTTGGTGTCATCTTGGCCAAAGCGCGTCCGGCTTTTCGCTGGCAGGCGCTGGCAGGCGCTGAACATTACGTCGTCACGATCAGCGATCAGGCGGAGAATTATCGGGAAGTAGCGGTAAGTCCAGAAATCAAAAGCACGAGTTGGATTCCGAAACAGGCTTTGCCCCGCGACCGCGCGCTGATCTGGCAGGTAATCGCCTTTTCTGCCACCGGAGAAAAAACCAGCGCCCCAGCGCCACAGGCAGCCGAAGCCAAGTTCCGCCTCTTGAGCGCAGCGCAATTGAATGAGCTAAAACGCGGACAACAAAATTATGCTAACCAGCGCCTGCCGCTGGCATTGCTTTACGCGCGGCTCGGATTGGTGCGTGAGGCGAGGCGTGAGATACAAATTTTAGCGCAGGCCAATCCACAAGCACCGGTATTCAAAAAACTACTACGCGACCTGACCCCAAAATGAGGCTTCGTTCCCCACGCCTTCACCACCGTCTTCTTCGGCTCGTTCGGGTCAAAGTCAT
>JANNUY010000702.1:0-3466 GCA_031414155.1 Acidobacteriota bacterium | reverse complement strand
GTCGTAAGCCGCGTCGAGCAACTTCGCTACGTCGGGATGTTGTGCGGCGACATCGGTCTTTTCTGACGGATCATTTGACAGGTCATACAACGCCCAACGTTTGTCATTTGTCTTGCTGTCATTAACCAGATGCCACCGTTTGTTGCGCACGCTCACTTGAATATATTTGAACGTATTCGGATCAACACCTTTCGGCCAGCGCCCGATATGACGAACGATGATGCGTTCAGGCCAAGCGGCTTGCGCATTGTTGATTAGCGGCACAAGGCTGCGGCCTTCGACCTGAGTCTTAACGGTGGTGGTGAGTTTTGCGCCCGCAAGTTCGACCAGCGTGGGAAACACGTCTACGAGTTGCGTGAGTGCGTCAACCGCCGCCGGTTTCAACTTGCCCGGCCAGCGCCAAAAGCTCATCGCCCGCGTACCGCCCAGCCACGGCGTGTTTTTCGAGCCGCGCAGGCCTGCATTCCAAACCCTGACGCCTTCCGTGCCGCCGTTGTCGTTCATAAAAATCAACAGCGTATCGCGTTCCAGGTTTTGCTCTTTCAGCATCGCCATCAGCTTGCCCAGGTTGTCGTCAATGTTGTGAACCATCCCGAAAAACTTCGCCGTGTTCTTGCCATTTTTGTCAGCAGGCAATTTGTCGGCATACAGCTTTTCGTATTCAGCAGGCACGTCGAGCGGCGAGTGTGGCGCATTCGGCGTGATGTAAGCAAAAAACGGACGCCTTTTATGAGAGCCTTTCACTGCTTTGATCCATTGCGCAGCCTGACTGAAAAACACATCGGTGCAATAGCCGCTAGTCTTTTCAAACTTATCGTTATGCAAGATGACCGGATCGAAATAGGAATTGCCCGGCGCGTCGCCGCACGTACCCGGATAGCTTTGCCCGATGCCTCCGCAACCGTGAATGAACGTCTCATCAAAGCCGCGCCGATGTGGGCGATAAGCCGCTTCGTCACCCAAATGCCACTTGCCGAAAATGCCAGTCGTGTAACCCGCACTCTTTAACACCTGCGCAATCGTCGTGGTCTTCAGCGTCATCCGTTCTCGTTCGAGAATCGTATGCGTCACGCCATTCCTGAAATCGTGTCGGCCCGACATCAACGCCGACCGCGTAGGCGCGCACGTCGTACTCACATGAAAGTCAGTGAAGCGCACCGACTCATCGTGCAAGCGGTCGAGGTTCGCTGTTTGCAGAATCGGATTGCCATGACGCGCCACGTCGCCGTAACCCTGATCGTCAGTGAGTATGATGATGATGTTCGGCTTTTTGGCTTGCGCGTTGATAACTGGTTGTGTGGGTTGCAACGACAAACCCAATAAAATCGCAGCCATAAGCCAATAGATACGCGGATGACGCGGATACAGCAGATTAAGGCGGATAGCTTTCGTAGTTGATCCGCGAAAATCCGCCGCATCCGCGTCATCCGCGCATCTATTATTTTTATCTTTGTCGCACTCTTTCATTGCGGGTCTCCAAAATATTTTTTCACAATCCACTCAGGTTGCCATTGATCTGTTTGGCGCGGCTTGCCGTTCAAATCAATTTTCGGCGGCGGCTTGTTTTCCGTCGGTAACGCCAGTGTATCGCCCACCTTCGCCTGCCACTCTTTCATCAGTTTCATCAAACGCTGAACGTGCGGCGCGTTTTCTTTTCGGTCAATCAGGTTGCGCATCTCATAAGGATCTTTTTGCAAATCGAACAACTGCAAGTGGCTGATTTTTGAATAAGCAATCAGCTTCCATCGTTCGTCGCGTACAGCCCGTTGAAATTCAAGGTAAGGCAAAAACACTGAAGCACGAACGCTCTTTGTTTTGCCTTCCCATATCTGACGCAAGCTCGCGCCTTCTAAATCAGTCGGCGCTTGAATGCCAGTCACCTCACACAGCGTCGGAAACAAGTCGAGCAAGTAAGTAAAAGCCCGTGTTGATTGGCCCGCCGGAATGCCGCGTCCAACCAAGATCAACGGCGTACGCATGCTGTGTTCGAATACGCTTTGCTTGCCCAGCAAGCCGTGGCTGCCTAGCGCGAGTCCGTTATCGGCGGCAAAAACGATAATCGTGTTATCGGCTTGGCCTGACTTTTCGAGTGCCGCCAGCACGCGCCCAATCTGCTCGTCCATATGCGTGATCAATCCGTAATACTCGGCCAGTTGATCACGAATCATCTTTTCAGTACGCGGCCACGCTCCCAGGTTCTCATCGCGTCCGCCCACCATCGCCCCGTTGTCGAACGGAAGCTGCGGCAAAAAGTTCACCGGCAACGGCGGCAGGCTGCGGTAATACATCTGGCGATAGGCTTCAGGCGGTTGGCGCGGATCGTGCGGCGCTGTGAAAGCAACATAAGCAAAGAAAGGTTTCTGCTTGTCATGGTTTTGCAAAAACTCAATGGCCGAGTCGGCGAACATCTCGCTTGAAAACTTTTCGCCGGTTCGTTCAGCCGTCAGCTTGCCGTCCGCACCTAAATCGCGCACCGGCACTTTCGTATGGTCAGACATTCCGCCAAACATCACTGTCTTGCCGCTTTGAAACGCCCGCAACCACGAAGGCTGCCCGTTGTGCCACTTGCCCGCGCCGAACGTGGCGTATCCGTTCTCGCCCAGCAACTCAGGCAGTAGCTTCGCTCCCTTTAACGTAGGCGCATCAATCTTGAACCACGTCTTGCCGCTCATCAGCATCGCGCGGCTCGGCACACAAACGGCTCCGTTGTTGCTGCCAAACGTGTAATTGCCGCGAAAGCTGAACCCACGTTTCACCAATCCATCAAGATTCGGCGTCTTGATATTCGGATTGCCATGCGCGGCGATGGTGTCGGCGCGCATGTCATCGGCGAATAAAAAAAGAATGTTGGGACGCGACACAGTTTGCGCCAGCGCCAACCCTGCGTTCATCAACAGCAGGGCAAAACAGCCCGCAGCAAAAATTCGTTTCATAAATTTAATGGGTTAAAACCAGTAGAATTGCCGAGGCACTTCTTACAACAAGATGAGTTGGTTGACCAGCTCACGCGTTCAACCAGCCAAATGGTGGCGAAGATTGTTACGGACGTATGTGACCAACTGTCATATCACAGCGTCTTGAGGGCAGTAACGGTATTCGGCTTAGTGGCTGAAATCCTTTCAAGTTAATTGCAGTTTGAGGAACCCAAATGTATCAACGTCGAATAGTCTTTTTAGCTTTGCTGGTTATGATAGTGACCGTTGCGACGAGTTACGCGCAAGAAGGGCCACGCGGAGAAAGAGGCGGCGGGCGAGGCGGGCCAGATTTTCTGCGGCGCTTGCCCGTGATGTTG
This sequence comes from Acidobacteriota bacterium, assembly GCA_031414155.1. Taxonomy (GTDB): domain Bacteria; phylum Acidobacteriota; class Blastocatellia; order RBC074; family RBC074; genus JACPYM01. The sequence goes on along the minus strand of JANNUY010000702.1, from coordinate 174 downwards.
GCGCTTGATGCCAATGGCGACGGCGTCATCTCTGCCGAAGAAATCAATAACGCAGCAGTGGCTTTGCGTAAGCTCGATAAAAACAACGACGGTCAATTGACCGAAGACGAAATGCGTCCGAACTTCCCCCCAGGTGGGCCGGGCGGCCCTGGTGGACCGGGCGCACCAAGTGGC
>JANNUY010000701.1:0-6712 GCA_031414155.1 Acidobacteriota bacterium | reverse complement strand
CCGGAGCCGGTGAGCCGCCGCCGCTCGAAGCCCGCATCAGCGCGGGGCATTTTGCTTACGACGCCGCGCGCTCCGCTGGTGTCTATCGCCCGATGCCGACTGCGCCTGCTTTCACGACGCTCGCGCCCGCGCTGCAACGGCTCTTTCAGCAAGCCTTCGTCACCGGGCACGCACAGCCGCAATATCGTCCGACGGCGCAAGCCTGGGCCGATGCGTTGCACGCGGCAGAACAGTCGCTCGTCGCTTGCGCACACAACGCGCAGCACCGTTACGGCCAACATTTATCGGCTTGCCCGTGGTGTGAGCGTACTCAACTGCTCAACGGACGCGACCCTTTCCCTTCGCCCGCCGCCATTCAACGCGGCGAACATTTGCGCAAGGCCGTACGCAAATCCACGGTGATGCAATTGCCGCCGAGTCCTTATTACCAAACGCCCGCCGCCACGCATCGTTCATATGGGACGGCTTATGGAACAACAGCTTCGCGTGTGATTTACGCCACGAGTGCGCCGCCCGTGCTGCCGATGACGAACTATCTGAGTTCGATGAATACGCCCGCGCCGGTGGCGTGGTGGACACGCTGGTTTCAGATCGGTCAACGCGGGATGGCGGCGGTGCTGGTGTTGGCATTTTTATTATTAGGCTTCGGACGCTTCGGCGCTTCTCCCTTCCTGCCACCGTCAGCGCGGCTTCAACCTTATCCGAAATCGGCCTCGGATTACTGGAAACAATTGCTTGATCGGCAACTCAAGGCGCGCGGCATCGTTGCCACCGGAACCAATCGCGCCACCGCCATCGTCACTGAAAACCGCTGGCTTACCTTATGGGAGCTGCCTTCGGGCAAACGCACCCAATTGTTTTATGGCGACCGCGAACAATTCACGGCGGCGGCTTTTGCGCCCGAGCAACATCTGGCCGTCACCGGTGGACACGACGCGATGCTGAATTTTTGGGACGCGCCCACCGGAGCCTTGCGCTTCACGCTCAAGGCGCACGAAAAAACTGTCAGCGCGCTGGCATTCGCGCCCGGCGGCGAAACGCTCGCCAGCGGCGGCGCTGATTCAGAGGTGAAATTGTGGAATGTCAAAACCGGCGAGACGCTTGCCCGGTTCGACACTTATCTGGCGTGGGTGCTGGCACTGGCCTTTGCGGCTGACGGGCAAACGCTGGCCAGCGCGGGCAGCAATCACAAGATTCAGCTTTACCAAAAGCAAAAAGACGGCAAGTGGAAAAATACGCTGATGTTGCTCAATAGCCGCGCCGATGTCGTCGCTCTTGCTTTCACGCCGGACGGGCAAACGCTTGCCGCCGCCAATCTGGCCGGAGATATTTTGATTTGGGATTTGGCCGCCGGGGCATTGCGCAAGACGATTACGTTGTCGCAAGAGATTGCTTATGCGCTGGCCTTTTCACCCAACGGCGAATGGCTGGCGAGTGGCAGTTCGGCGGGCATGGTACGCGTTTGGTCGGCGGCAGGAGAGCTTCACTTCGAGCGCCACGGCCACGCAAACGAAGTGCGCGCTCTCGCCTTCTCTCCCAACGGCGCGCAACTGATGAGCGCCGAAGCGGGTACGAAACTCTGGCAACTGCCCAGCGGCGAACCCCGTCAGGCCGCCAACGTCGTGGTTCAGTATTGGCAAATGACCGAAGGCGAAAAACTGCAAACCGTTAATCTCACGCCGTAAGGGACGATAGCCGTTTCATCGGTTGTCCCTTTCGTTGAAGTTGAGTGAATGTTATGTGGCACAAGGTGGCAGCTTGTGCCACATAACATGGCTTATCGTTACAACCCTACGCTGGCGCGCAAAGCGATGAGGTTGTTTCCGCGATCACTGAAATGCAGCAACAGATTACGCGACAAAAGTGCATCGGCGTCGGCCCCCGCTACGGCCTTTTGCAGGTGCGCGCGTTGAACGGCTTTGTCGTCAAAACGAATCAACGCGGCGGCGAATTCCATCGCAGCATTTTGCTTCATCGTTCCTCTAGCTTGGCCGCTAGCTTGGCCGCTAGCTTGGCCGCTCGCCTGCTTCACCAACTCGTAACCATTCACCTGCGGCAGCTTGTCGTAGTCAGCACGACCTGTAGCCTGTTTCCATGTTTCGATAAAAAATCCTGCATCGAATAACGCCAGCGCGTCTTTGCGTTGCGTAGCTTCGACACGTTGCTGCAAACGCGCCATCAAGGCGTGCGCGACTTTCAAGTCAGTTGTTTGGTATCCGACCTCTTTGTCATAAACCGCCCACGACGAATACATCGCCGCGCGCCGCAGCGTTTCCATGCGAACGATGATCGGCGTGTCTTTGGTGAGCAGGGCGAGCGTGTCGTCTACCAACCGATTCAGCGGATAGTCGCGTTTTACGTCGCGCCATTGCGAACCATTCCACGGCAATGATTGCGCCGTGCCGATTTCGTAAGGGTGGCAAATCAACGGCGGTCCGGCCTGTGCTTGTTGCTGAAGCGACAAGACAATCAACACCATCAACGTAATCAAACCAAATAGTTTTTGTGACATAACGATCCTTTCTTGAATTGGGGTAAGACAGGTTCTTAACCTGTCTTACTGCGTTAATAAACGGACAGGTTAAGAACCTATCCTGCCGGTCTTGCGCTTATTTCTCAGCCGACGGCACTGGCCCTTTCCAGATGCGCCACCAGCTTGCGCTGTCGAGTCCGAGCAAATCCCACAAGCCGTCAATCATTACACGGTTGCCTTGCATGACACCTGCGCGCGTAAGATGCGGCGGCGTAGTGACTAAAGCCGTAAAGCGGTCATACACGCGGCCTCGGTCTTCGCCGTGCGTGCGCGTGAGCAAATGCCAAAGCGTGAGCGCATCTTTCCTGCCCGCTTCTTTCAGAATGGTGGCCAAAGCCTGCTGGCCCGATTCACTGTCATTCAGTGACGTATCGAATTGTGTGAGCGCCTGCTTAAACGTCTCGTCGGCAAATTGATAATAAGGCGTACCCGGCCCGAACCCAGGTCGTGTGATGCATGTGGCGGCGGCGGGCACGAATGACTCAATGCCGTTCAGTTCAAACGCGACCCAGCCGGTCGTAACGCTCAGGATGCTTTGGCCTGCGTCGTCAACTTCGAGGTCGTAAGCGCAGCCCAAATCAACCGCAGTGGCCGAAGGCGTGTTCACATAAAACTGTTTCGGCGGTGCCCAGATATAAGCGTGCATCTTGCCGCGCTTCATTGCCAGCCGGTGTTCCTCGGCACGCGCCGTGACTAATTGCATTTGCGTATTCGGTTCGACTTTAACGAATCCGATTTCACCTATACGCACCAGTGCTTGCGAATCAGCGTCGGTTTGCAACCAGTCGCCGGGCGTAAATTTGCTCCCTCTTTCTCCTGCATTGATGGCTTGCGTGCCGATACGCGGCGTGCCTGCGAGTTGCGTGACTTCCCACCACGGGCGCGTGAGCCGCTGATAAAGCCAAACTGAGCCTGCGGCAAACAACACCGCCAATACGACTTTGGCGAAAGCGAAACGCGGCGTGAGATTCCATTGCCAGCTTCGTTTGAGTTTGAGTTTGAGTTTCGGTTGCGGCAAACGCTGTTCGACCGAATGCCATAACGAAGCAGGCGCGTCTTGCAAAGGTAACTGCGCGAACAACGCGGCACTTTGTTGAATAGCTTCGAGTTCAACGCGGCATGATTCGCAGTGCGACAGATGTTCAGCCACATGCTGTGCGTCGGGCACAGCCAGTTCGCCGTGGTGATAAGCCGTGAGTTGTTCGCTTACGTGATTGCTCAAAGTCATTGTGCAATGCGCCAATGCGCGAGTTTTACCGCCAGTGCCTTGTGCCCGCGATTCATCCGCGAAGCCACCGTGCCCATCGAACAGTTCAAAGCGGCGGCGATTTCTTCATAAGAAAAATCCGCGAAGTATTTCAACAACAGCGCCATTCTTATTTGCGGATTCAATTCGTCCAACGCGGCGCGCATCGCAACAGACATCTCTTGTTGCGAAATGTTTGCTTCCTGCCACGGCGCAACTGGCGGCAACACGTCGTTCGTCTGTGCTTCGTCGTCATCGTCACGCCGCCAAAAATCAAAAGAGAAAAAGCGGCGCGTCTTGCGCTGTTCATCGAGGCAAACATTCACGACCAACCGATAAAGCCAAGTCGCAAATTTGGCGTCGTGGCGAAACTGCGCGAGCGTTGAAAAGAGCTTCAGAAAAACCTGCTGGGCGATGTCGTGCGCTGTGTCTTCGTTGCCGGTGAAATGTAACGCAACCGTCCAGACGCGCGATTGATGCAACTCATACAACGCGCGAAACGCTTCACGGTCGCCCTGTTGACAGGCGACGATCAAGTCGGATTCGTGAGCAGAATCGGTCATCGGGTGCGTCTCATCTTCAATGCCTTGGAGAATTCTTGTTACAGGAAGTTAGACGGAGCAGGCGGCAGGTTTCTTCCCCGTTGGCTGAAAAAAAGTTAGTTAACGCTGTAGAACGCGAAGCGTGTCCGTAGCCTGACCATGAGAGAGGGCTGCTTCAAGGATGCGCTCTTTTAGTGTCGAAGTACGCATTGCCGAAGCAGCCCTTTCTCACGGTCGGGCTACGAACACGGCGTTACCATTCGCCAGCGTATTCAGCCAGCATGGCGCAAAGCTGATCGAGCGTGCCTGTCACGTCGCGCCCCGCCCCGACGTAGTTGTTCCCATAAAAACTCACGATCAACGTCTGCCCATTCGCTGTCGTGAGATAACCTGACAGCGCATTCACATAAGACAGCGTACCGGTTTTGGCGCGCAGGTTTCCTTCGGCAGCCGTGCCTTTCATCCGCCGTTTAAGCGTACCGTCAAAACCCGCGACAGGCAGCGATTCGCGGAAGACCGTCGCGTGCGGATGGGTGCGCATGAATTCGAGCAATTGCGACGTAGCGCGCGGCGTCACCAAATCAGACCGCGCCAAACCCGATCCGTCACGCAAACTCAGCGGCGCGATGTTGACGCCCGCTTTCGTCAGAAACTGTTTGCGCGCTTCGTTCGCTCGCTCAAACGTAGCTTTCGGCCTGCCATAATCATCAAGTTCGTGCGGAGCATTCGTCACATTTGAGGGCGCACCCAATTGGCGCAGCATCAATTCAGCATGCAAATTTTGGCTGGGCTTGTTGACGACTTTCACCAACGTCGCCATTGGTTGAGATTCGACAAAGGCGAGTTCGGTCAGGTTGCTCGCGTCGAAAGGATTGCCCACGCGATCAATCGCGTTCAGGGCTTTGGCTTTGCCGCGCACTCGAATACCGCGACGTTGCAACGCTTCTCTCAAGAGCGTGGCGGCAAAAGCGGCGGGCGAGTGGGCGGCGATTTCTACGTCAAACTCAGCGGCGTTGCGCGGAATCGTGCCAAAAAATTCGAGCGTGTCGCTGTCGAGGCTGCGATGGACTCCGATGCGTGTTTGCCCATTAACAGCGATGACGGCGCTGGTCTTCGCGTGATTGATGATTGAAGGGAAAGCCGTCGCAGGACGTGTACGAATCACGGGCGCGTCGCCCGCGCGTTTGCCGGGCGTGACGACATAAGTGATGGCGTTGTCGTTCACCGTCAATGCGCTGATGGGCGCGCCGTAATAAAACTGCAAGTCATCCCATTCCCAACCGATGCCGAGCGCGTTGCCCGCGAAATAGCTTTCGTCGCCGATGAGGTTGCCGCTGATGATTTTTACGCCAGCGGCTTTGAGTTGGTCGGCGAGTTGTTCGATGGCCGCGATTTTATCCGCCGCAAAGTACTCATCGAATTTGTCTGGATTCGCTGCGTCAAAGCGCGCCGAAAGATTCGGGTCGCCGCGTCCATACAAAATCACGTCGCCCGCGATTACGCCTTTAGCGGCGGGCTTGGCGGCGTATACCGAAGTCTTGATTTTGAAATCAGGCCCAAAGGCATCCAGTGCGGCGGCGGTCGTGTAAAGCTTCATGTTCGACGCAGGCATGAAAGCCTTGTCGGCGTCGCGTTCAAAGACGACTTTGCCTTTGTCAGTGAGGATGCGCGCGCCCCAACGCATTGAGACGAATTTGGGATCGTCCAGCAACGCGACGATGCGCGCTTGCAGTTCAGTCAGCGTTTGTGGTTTCGGAATCGGCGCAGGCGCGGCGGCTTGTTGCGCTAACGCGGGCGCTACGATCAAGGTGATGATGAGAACAACAGACAGATACTTTTGCATAGGTGTCAGTGGTGGTTGCGTTCGAGAATTTTGATGAAAAATCGTTGATCGCCGACGGCGATTTCAGACTCGTTTGATACGCCGCATATTTGCACGACGCGATATTGCGCGGCGAGCGCGTTGCCGATGCTTTGATAAAAATCCTGCCCGAAAGCCGTCGCGCCGAATTCACGCATCGGACGATTGACGATCAGCACATAACGAATGTCGCGCAACTGCCCGCACAATTGCTCGATCACGCGCTTTTCGTCGCGTTCGCTGACCAAACCGGGAATGTATATCTGATGGCGCAACGGCATGTGCCGGGCGCTAAAAAACGCCAAGTCGCTGCCTTCAGGGAAAATGGCAATGGCCTCATCAGCGCGCGCGTGATGTTGCAACCAGTCCAACGCTTCGCCGTAAGCTGCGCCTGCGTTGCGCGGCGCGTAAAACGTCCCGCGCGCCGTTTCGATCAAGTGGTTGTAAGTGCGGCGATAGCGAACGCCGAACACCACAGCGGTACAAACCAGTGCCGTTACAAGCAACGCCCAACTGCAACGTCGTGCTAT
>JANNUY010000700.1:0-1528 GCA_031414155.1 Acidobacteriota bacterium | reverse complement strand
CGAAAAGCTCGAAACGTTCAACAAGAACGGCAACCTGATGGCGTCGCCTTACGAATTCAAAAAGTACGGTCACGGCGGCGTAGACATCTCTGAACTCTATTCCAATTTGGGGAGCGTCGCCGATGAGTTGTGCGTGCTGCGTTCGTTGTATTGCCTGAGCAACAATCACTCGCCTGCGATCTTTCAGATGAACAGCGGCAACATTCGCCCCGGCAATCCCAGCTTGGGTTCGTGGGTGACTTACGGTTTGGGCACTGAAAACAAAAACCTGCCTGCTTACGTCGTGATGTATGACTGGCGTGGCGGCCCGATTGGCGGAGCGCCCAACTGGTCGGCGGGTTTCATGCCCGCGGCGTTTCAAGGCACGCCGTTCCGCCCCGGCAATACGCCCATCGTAGACCTCAATCCGCCCAAATGGGTTGATCCGCATCTGCAACGCAACGAAATTGATTTCATTCAGAAGCTCAACCAAAACCATCTCGAACGCCACGCGAAAAACAGCGACCTGGACGCGCGCATCGCTTCGTATGAACTCGCCTTCCAGATGCAAACCCACGCGCCCGAAGCCGTAGATTTGGCGAAAGAAACTGACGCGACCAAAAAACTTTACGGCATCGGCGAAAAGCACACAGACTTTTTCGGCAAGCAATGCCTCACCGCGCGTCGTCTGGTCGAACGCGGCGTACGCTTCATTCAGCTTTATCACGGCGGCGGACACCAGCAGGAATCGTGGGACGCACACTTTGGCCTGGATGAAAACCACCGGCTGCATTGCAAAGAAACCGACATCCCTATGACCGGTTTGATTAAGGATTTGAAGGCGCGCGGTATGCTGGAGGATACGTTAATCGTTTGGGGCGGCGAGTTCGGACGCATGCCCATGTCGCAATCCGGCGTAGGCCGCGATCACAACCATTACGGCTTCTCGATGTGGATGGCGGGCGGCGGCGTCAAAGGCGGACAGATGCTCGGCGAAACGGATGAGTTTGGCGTGAAAGCTACGGTTGATCCCTATTCGGTTTACGACCTGCACGCTACGATCTTGCACGCCATGGGCATGGATCACCGCAAACTCACTTACTATTACGGCGGACGCGATCAACGGCTGACGAATTTCGGAGGCGACCCGATTTTGAAGGTGTTTGCTTAGTTCGCTAATCAATCGGCTGGCTCTATTCAGCTACAACATTATAAGAAAAAAAATCCCTAAGCTCTCAAAAATTAAATAACAAGGCTATCCCTCATGCGAATACTTCAGAATTGGCGTCCAGACTTTTGGACGATGCTGTTTACTGTTGTCGTTGTACCTTTAACATATTTCATCTTAAAGGTTTTACTACGGCACTTAAAAAAATGGTCAGAGTATGCTTTAGAAGGGGTATTTTATTGGGGAGCGGCAAAAGTAAAAAGCACCATTGCAGGGAGCTTAACGCTGAAAAGATACTGCCGACTAAAACTTAACGAAGAAAATAAATATTTGCACGTACCATCCAGTCAAGGGATAAAGCTAGATGTTGACGATGTGTTT
>JANNUY010000699.1:0-4597 GCA_031414155.1 Acidobacteriota bacterium | reverse complement strand
TGATTATAGCTACGATCAATTTAATCGGCTGGAACACGCTACGGGTAACGCAACGGTCGAACGGCATTACAGCTACGATCCCTGGGGTAACTTACGCACGGTGCATGGCAGTAACTGGACGCTGATGTCTACGATCAACCTGGCGATGACGGGCGGTTACGGCGGAGGCGCGCCGCTGACCAACCGCATCCTCAACGTACAAGAAAACGGGCAGACGCTGGCGCACACTTATGACGCCGCCGGAAATTTAACCAACGACGGCGAGAAGGCTTACGCCTATGATGCCGTAGGCCGCATGACTTCGGTCAACGCAGGCGCGCTGGGGACGTATGGGTACAACGGCGACGGCAAGCGGGTGAAGAAGGTCGAAGGTGGAGCTACGACGTATTACGTCAACTCGTCGGTGCTGGGTTCGGCGGCGTTTGAATTAAATGGCACGGGCGCAGTCAATCGAGTACACGTCACGGCGGGCGGCAAAGAAATTGCGCAGCAAGCTACGGATGGTCAATTTTATTGGCTGCACACCGATCATTTGGGGACGCCGAGGAGGATGACTAACTCAAGCGGCGTGGTGATGTTTAGAGGCGAGTACGACCCGCACGGGAATCCACTGTTGGAATGGACTACGATTAGTAACGGGAAGTTTACCGGGTACGAGCGGGATGCAGCGGCAGGGCTGGATTTTGCGCAGGCACGGCATTACAAGTATGGGAGAGGTCGGTTTATGCAGCCCGACCCTGTTAATTCACAAAAACTAAGTGGACTTAACCGTTATACTTATGCCTATAACGATCCGATAAACTACGTTGACTTGGATGGGAGAGAAGGGGGAGTGCCTGGGTGGGTTTATTCTTTTTATCATATATCAGCTTCAATACCAGGCATCTACGATTACTTGGTGAGATACGGGATAGAACAAGCTACACAGTCTTGCATCAGGAACGGAGGCACTCCGCGCCTCAGTTACGCAGGCGCAGATGGTCGGGGCGTGCCGACTCCAATCTTTGGGTGTGAGATTCCGCCTTACAGAGAAGGGTCAATTACATTTAAGAAATTTAGGTCATCATCTAACGCACAAAACACCGATTTCACTTTAGGGAGGAGTGGAGCAATCGACCTCTCGAAGGATGATTGTAAAGATGGTGGAAAATTATTTGTAATTGTAGAAGTCGAGCTATTTAATGTTGAAAGTCTTTACGGTTTTGGAGAAGGAAATGGAGCTACAGGCGAAGTCAGATCTGAAGTAAATATTTCCACAGGAACAGAAGATAAGTTTCAATTCAATATTTTAGGGCATGAAATCACGACTGGAGCAAGAAGGCAAGAAGGTAATGATTTCTTCAAATCGGTGACGATAAGGATTGAGCTTTCTCACTTAGGTAGCCAAACAGGTAGCGCCACCTTAAGGTTCAGCCTGGTCGGAGAAGGACCCAATGCTAGGCCTGGGAGATCTGACAGAATAACCCAAGCAGCTAGCTTACGATTAAATTGTAAAGAATGATTAATAGATCTGGACATTGGCGAAAACAGGCGTCTGAAAGCCCCTATTTACAGGGCTTCTGAAAAATAGTTGCCAAGCTACTCGAATTTGCCCAGCATTTCATCATAAGCAAAAAACGATCATGTTGAGGCACTTGAACTTAGCGGGGTGGACAGAATTCAGACAGCCTCAAAGCGTCCAAAATTCGCCAATGTCCAGAATAGATGTTCGATCTTTCGTAGAGGTAAATAATATGAAGCTTTATATTTCAACAAGCCTACTGCTTATATTTTTTGCAATGCCAACGTTCGTCTCAAGAAAGGCAAATGCTAAAACCGATAACGTAATTTGGCAGCAACCCACGACTAGAAGAAGAGTTAGCATTCCACATAGTATCGTGCTGCCTGTCGTTATTCCTCAACCTAGTAGCCCGCTAAAGTTTATTGATGCAAAAGTTTTTGCATTCATTGACGGCGGAACTACTGAGTACGTAAAGTTGCTAAATGTAAGCAAGAAAACAATTACCGGATATAGAATTCAAAACCTTACACTAGCAGGTGATGATGGGGGGTGGCTAGTTGATGGGCTTCAGCATAGTGAGATGATACAACCCGATAAATACTTAGAAATAGGAGCTAAAACCGGGCATGATGCCCCCATTACCGAAGCGCTTCGTGGAAAACTAAATTTTCAAGGCCCAATGCAGGCTATTTACTTTTTTATGGTCACCAAGGTGCGATTTCTAGACGGATCAAGTTATGACGCTGAGAGCGATTTCATGCAACTTAAGGTCTATTTAGAAAAATCATCTGCATGCGTAAAATAAAAAGACGAGTGCCCTAACTTCTCGAAATAGTAATTGCACAATTAAGAGAAAAAGGCCACCTAGTATAGCCAAACCACCCTTTTTAGCTTTTGCGATACCATTGCTCATGGCGCAAACGCGACGCCGCCGGAAATTTGACCAATGACGGACAGAAGAGCTATCAATACGATGGAGCCGGGCGCATGACTTCGGTCAACGCAGGCGCGCTGGGGACGTATGGTTATAATGGCGATGGTCAGCGGGTGAAGAAGGTAGAAGGCGGAGCTACGACTTATTATGTTTATTCAGCGGTGCCGGGTTCGGCAGCGTTTGAATTAAACGGCTCAGGCGTAGTTAATCGAGTACACGTCACGGCGGGCGGCAAAGAGATTGCGCAACTGGCGACGGACGGCGGGTTCTATTGGCTGCACACCGATCATTTGGGTACTCCGCGCCGGATGACTAACTCAACCGGCACAGTGATGTTCCGAGGCGAGTACGACCCGCACGGGAATCCGCTGTTGGAATGGACTACGATTAGTAACGGCAAGTTCACGGGGTACGAGCGGGACGCGGTAGCCGGGCTGGACTTCGCGCAAGCACGGCATTACAAGTATGGACGGGGCAGGTTTATGCAGCCTGATCCTGTCAGGTCAGATAAACTAAATGGAATCAATCGCTATACTTCTGTTTACAACGATCCGATAAACTTCGTAGATTTAGATGGGAGAGACCCGATTCCCGCCGGGGGGCCAATTAATCTTTATCCCGGCTGGACTCCGCCATCTATTTTTCCCAGCAATGCTTACTACGGGTTGGAGCAAGCAAGGCAGTCCTGCGTAAGAAATGGGGGCGTACCGCGTCTTAGTTATTCATTTGATGGCGCGGGCCGAGTCGTTCCACTTTTTGGGTGTGATGTGCCACCTCCAACATTTGACGCATCAATTATTTTTCGGTCTGCCCGTGACGAAATCAGAAGCGATAGTAAGACCACGTTTAGCTCGTACGGCATAGCTACTATCGCTTACCCTGATTCAAGCTATTGTGAAATCGGGTCAACAAGAACCGTGATAGTTGAATTTGGTTTTAATGACGTTAAAGAAATACGGCCATTACCTGAAAACATAGGCGTTAACGCTAATAACTCTCAGGTTAGGGCTGATGGAAATATCAGGCTACTGAACGTCAAAATGGACATAGATTACTCCGTTGGCAAAGGTCAAATCACAATTGAAATTGATTTCGTGAGAGCTTTACCCGCTACAGATACAGCTAGGATAAGCATTACCATTATTGGTGAGCGAAAAGAGACGAGACACTTAGGCACGTATCTTTCCGAGAAAGGGGTAGTGGCGTTAGAATGTAAAAAGTAATAAAAGTTTAACCCTGATTATTATTTGCATGTAACTTAGGCTCAAGCGCTCGCTAACTTTAATCACGGTTTAACATAAAAAAGACGCAGAAATCTATAGCCACATTTGACTTCGTTAAGGCTTAAACTTGTTACAAGATTTAGTAATAAAAATGACGTTATTCTAATTACAAAGGAAAAGATGTTATACATTTTATTTTTTATACTTTTAGCGCCGCTTGATTTATTGCCGCAAGATGCGTCGAGCGCAAAAAAAAATGATACGATGATAATCTCTAGTACACGCTTGCTTCCATTGGTTGTATATCAACCAATGTCTCCGTTGAAAATGGAGTTTCTAAAATTTCAATCACCGAAAGATGGAGGCAGCGTTTCTCCAATAGTCAGATTTCGAAACACTACAAAAAAAACGATAAAAGCATATAAAGTAGTATGGCTATTCCCTGGCGGAGCAGGAGGCGCGCTTTACACCAACAGCACTAAGGTTTTGCCTGGGGAATTATTACCCGATGGCGAAATTCCAACTATTGAGGAACCTAGTCGGGCTGCTAGTAAAAAGCACTCAACAAAAGAGAAGCCTGTTAATGAAGCATTGGAATCTATTGTGCTGTTTGCCGTTGTTCGCGTTGAGTTTGAAGATAATTCTTTTTTTGAAGATGAAGAAGCGATAAAGGCACTGGAAGCGTATCTTGACAAAATAAAACTAATGTCACGGTAATTCTGAGCTGGCGAGCGCGTTGAGTAACACGAAAACCCAGGCAACGGGAGCGATTCGGCGGCTAGATTACGGCAACGGCTTGCGGCTAGAGATGGGTTACGGTGCGTAGCGGCAACAGCCTACGTCAATGAAAGTAGCTCCGATAAGTAACCCGAATGCAGCGGTGTTGCACTATGGGTATAACTATTACGACGCGAACAGCCATAATAACAACCGCATTCG
>JANNUY010000698.1:0-2771 GCA_031414155.1 Acidobacteriota bacterium | reverse complement strand
GGCATTGGCGACCAATCGCCGGACGGGGTGCGTGTGACCGCCAGATATTCCAATTCAAGCCAGAACGTCTTTGATGACGTGACCATGCACATCCGTCAGCCGCCGATTGGTGCCGTTGTGATAATAGGTCAGCCGTTCGTGGTCGAGTCCTAACAGGTGTAGCACCGTCGCGTAAAAATCATAAACCGTAGCGACATTCTCTACCGAGCGCCGTCCGAATTCATCGGTCGCGCCGTAACTCATTCCGCCTTTGACGCCCGCGCCCATCATCCATACGGTGAACGCATCCGGGTTGTGATCGCGTCCGGTTGAGCCTTCCTGATGCGTAGGCATGCGGCCAAACTCAGTCGTCCACAGCACCAACGTATCTTTGAGCAAGCCGCGTTGTTTCAAGTCAGTCAACAGCGCCGCCGTTGGTTGATCGAGAATCGGGCAATGTCGTTCGTAATCGGTCTTGAGCGTGCGATGCGCGTCCCAATTCAAGAGGCCATCAATGCCGCTCGCGCGCGAAGAGCAATACAAGCTGACGTAGCGCACGCCGCGTTCGAGCAAGCGCCGCGACAATAAACAATTGCGCGCGTAAGCGGCCTTCAGCGGATTGCTGTCGTCAGTGCCATAGAGTTTGTGCGTAGCGGCTGATTCGCTTTTGAAATCGGTGAGTTCAGGCGCGGCGAGTTGCATGCGGGCGGCGAGTTCATACGAAGCCATCCGCGCGCGCAATTCGCTTTCGCCTGCGTTGCGTTGGGCGTGCGCATCGTTGAGCCGTTGCAAAAAGGCGCGAGTTGCCTGTTCTTCGTCTTCAGAAATCGTTGTCGGGCGATTCAGATTTCTGAGTGGTTGATGCGCCGCCAGCATCGTCGCCTGATGTTGCGCGGGCAAAAATCCATTCGACCAATTCGCTTTGCCGTTCGGCGGTTCGCCGCGCACGTCGGTGATGGCGACAAACGTAGGCAGGTTGTTATTCAAACTGCCAAGCGCATAACTCGCCCACGCGCCTGCCGCAGGGAAGCCTTCGCGCACCGAGCCTGTCGCCATAAACACATTGCCCGGCCCGTGTGTATTGGTGCGCGAAGTCATCGAATGAATAAACGCAATGTCATCGGCGTGCTTGCTCAAATGCGGCAGCAAACTCGTAATCATTTTGCCGCTCTGTCCCGATGCCGCGAATGGCCAAGGCGATTTCATCAGGTTGCCGTTCTTGCCTTGAAAGGTGACTTCGGTGCCAGCGCCCGGCAACGGCGTGCCGTGATATTTTTCGAGCGCCGGTTTGTAATCCCACAAATCAATGTGCGAAGCCGCGCCGGGACAAAAGATTTGCAACACCTGTTTGGCTTTGGGCGCGTGATGCTGAATCTGTTGTGCGAGCGTTTCGTGGTTGAGCAAATGCGTCAACGCTACGCCGGTCAGGCCGGTGGTCGTATCGCGTAAGAAATGGCGGCGTGTGAGCGTAAGCGGATTTGTTGTAACGTCAATCATACTGGTTCAGAATAGTAATAAGATCATTGATTGGATTATCTGTAGCTGTGATAAAAGCATAATCTTCATCAATGCTTGTGTTTTCATCATAAATACCAAGCACGAACTCTCGCCCGGTTTGTTGACTCAACACAAAAAGAAATTCACCCAATGCAAATAGGTCTTTTTTAGTCGCCTGCTTATCAGCTTCGTCGTTGGGCCAAACTAAATTGAATCCAAGATTCCATTGCGAAAGTTCATCAGGCGTCAAGTCTGGCGTTCTAGCATTGTGAGTACTTATTACTTTTGCTTCCGTATGCCAGTTTCGTCCCACGAGAAACTGATGCATGCACAGTTCGATTTCGGCAAAAGAATTTTCCAAATCCGAACCGTCCACATAAGCATAAATACCAAGATTACTCATAATGAACTTCTCCTACTGCACATAAATCAATTCATTCGCATTCAGTAACGCCCGACAAAACGCGCGCCAGCCGTATTGCTTAATCAACTGCAACGCAGCAATTTCTTCCTCGCGCGTAGCCTGTCGCTGAAACGCGACCACAAACGCACGACGCACTTGTGCGGATTCATTGTTTGGCATTTCCTGCTTCACCCGCGCAGCCAACGCGTCCGCCATATCCAACGTGAATTGATGATTGAGTAGCGTCAGTGCTTGCAACGGCGAAGTCGTGCTGATGCGGTTGGGCGCGGCTCCGGCGTTGTCGGGCAGATCGAAATCGGTCAAGCCATCTACCAACGAAGACCGTGCATTTTGATGATAGATCGCGCGGCGATAGGTTTCAGGGCTGTGCTGATCAAGCGGAACGTAAGTGGCGACGTTGTCTTCGAGGTAGCGATACAGGCGAAAGCTCGGCCCGCCCATTTGCAAATTCAGCTTGCCAGTCACGCTCAAAATCGTGTCGCGGATTTCTTCTGCGCCTAAACGACGCGGCGGGAAGCGCCACAACAAACGCGTGCTGCCATCCTGCTTGGCGGCGTCTTCACGATGCGCGCCGCTTTGCTGATAAGTTTGCGAAAGCAGGATTTCACGATGCAGCGGCTTCAGTTGCCAGCCGTGCGATTGCAGTCGTCGCGCCAGCCAATCCAACAATTCAGGATGCGAAGGTTTGCCGCCGAGATAGCCGAAATCGCTGGGCGTGTCTACGATGCCGGTGCCGAAATGGTAATGCCATATGCGATTGGCGATGACGCGCGCCGTCAGTGGGTTTTCATCGCTGGCAATCCAATTCGCCAGCGCGAGACGGCGTTCGCTTTCAGGCGCATCGGCGGGCAGTTCGAATGATTTCAATGCG
>JANNUY010000697.1:0-2224 GCA_031414155.1 Acidobacteriota bacterium | reverse complement strand
TGATTATAGCTACGATCAATTTAATCGGCTGGAACACGCTACGGGTAACGCAACGGTCGAACGGCATTACAGCTACGATCCCTGGGGTAACTTACGCACGGTGCATGGCAGTAACTGGACGCTGATGTCTACGATCAACCTTGCGATGACAGGAGGCTACGGTGGCGGCGCACCGCTGACCAACCGCATCCTCAACGTAGTCGAAACCGGACAGACCAAAGTACACACTTATGACGCCGCCGGTAACTTGACCAACGACGGCGAGAAGACTTATGCCTATGATGCCGTAGGAAGAATGACTTCGGTCAACGGCGGCGCGCTGGGCACGTATGGCTACAATGGCGATGGGAAAAGGGTGAAGAAGGTGGAAGGCGGAGCTACGGCTTATTATGTTTATTCTTCGGTGCTGGGTTCAGCGGCGTTTGAATTAAATGGCTCAGGCACTGTCACTCGCGTACACGTCACAGCAGGCGGGAAAGAGATCGCGCAATTGGCGACGGACGGCGCGTTCTATTGGCTGCACACCGATCATTTGGGTACGCCGCGCAGGATGACTAACTCAACTGGCGTATTGATGTTCCGAGGCGAATACGACCCGCACGGGAATCCGTTGCTCGAATGGACTACGATTAGTAACGGCAAGTTTACGGGGTACGAGCGGGACGCGGCTGCGGGCTTGGACTTCGCGCAGGCACGGCATTATTCCTATGGGAGAGGTAGGTTTATGCAGCCTGACCCTGTCAGGTCAGATAAACTAAATGGAATCAATCGCTATACTTCTGTTTACAATGATCCGATAAACTACGTAGATTTAGATGGGAGAGACCCAACTCCCGCCGGAGGGCCTATTACTCTTTATCCCGGCTGGACTCCGCCATCTATTTTCCCTAGCAATGCTTACTACGGATTGGAGCAAGCACGGCAGTCTTGCGTAAGAAATGGAGGCGTACCGCGCCTAAATTATTCGTATGATGGTGCGGGCCGAGTCGTTCCGCTTTTTGCGTGCGATGTAAGAAAGCCAAATTCTTTTGAGTTGTCTGCGGTTGTTGTAAACAAACCTGATTCGGTATCTAGCAGGTGCGGCAATGATGTGATGACTAGGCTTTTTAATGTCAAGGAAGTTTCAAACCAAGCTACAGACTTTAAAGGCGTAATAGTTCAATATATTGAGATGACCTGGGACTACACGCTTCGTGATGGTAAAAAAGTGAAAGACACGAAAAGATACTATGAAGCCTGGGTCATTGAAGGCGGGAAAATAGTTACCGAGGGGGGTCTTGATGGATTTGGGAACTTTGCGAATAACCCATTAGATTTTATAGGCTCAAACGGTACCTTCACAATCAATAGCCTTGCGCAGTTTATTGAAAACCTTGCGCTTGATCCAACAAAATGGAAGCCCGGAAATGATGGAGGAGCTTCAGAGGCAGGAAACCTTCTTTCTTATTATGGCGGCGCTGGTGATGCACCTGCTGGGTTTCATCATCCGTTTGGGCTAAAGGGCAATCTAACAGTTAAGTGGGAGCCTACAGGTCCAGGCAGCGGGAGTTGCGTTCAGCATTCAAGTGGCTTTTAGAGAATGATCTTAAAGCCAGACTTGGTTTTAGTAACCAAGTACTTTACTAACGTATGTTTACAAAGTGAGTTCTGCATGAAAGTGTCTATTCTTGTATGTGCATTTGCTTTCACATGTCTTCAGGTTAATGTGCTTTGTGAGCGGAATCCTTCAAAGTTACTTGTTAGCGGTAGCGTTCAAAATAAATCTGCAAATAAATATGAAAACTTTGAAGAAGTCATCTACATTTTAGGGCTAATCCAGCATACCCCTATATGGATGCACGTTGATAAAAAAGACCCTATTACAAATAAGATAATACTTGAATATCTTAAGGAAATATCAAAGTACGATATTAAGTCAATTAGAAGTGCGGTAGAAATGTATACCGAGCTTGACATCAATGGGAAAGACTACTTATATCGAATGAGCCGGTTATTTATATTAAACAGGTATTTATTTAATGTTCCGCCAAATGCTGCTCCTATCTTTCCTGTTGGCGGCTGGTCAACTGATCCCGTAACTCAGCCCAAAATTGACGCTTTGTGGCCTTTATCAATGAGGAGTAATGGAGAAATCTTGATTACCGGAAAAGCTCGGCATTATACTGGACCAGTTTTTGAAGCACTAAAGGAGTTTGACCTATTTAGTAAAATTTACGGACTAAGA
>JANNUY010000696.1:0-2920 GCA_031414155.1 Acidobacteriota bacterium | reverse complement strand
CATCCAATGCTTGTGCCGTTGAACTGGCTTTCACAAAATGAGTTTGGATTCTTAAAGTAATGTTGTAGGAAGCACTTGCATCTGAAGGATATTGATCTTCAACCGACTGAAAATGCTTTAGGATGTTTTCGATCTGTTTGTCGCTATGCAAGATAGAATGGCTTTCGACATCCGTTACGTGGAAAAACGACATCGGCATCAAATAGAAATTGTATTGCGAGAGGTCTTTATCGAACCATTCACCTACGGCTGTCACATAATTACTCAACCCCGCCGTACCGACTTCTTGAATTTTGCGATTCAGGTTTCTGCTTTTATTGATGAAGTGAATAGCGTTGTCGCGTACTTCTATCAGTAGGCTAATATTTTCTCGACATCTAACATCAAGCAATTTTTGTTCTATAAGCTGTTGCAGCGCATGGTTAATGTCAATTGTAAGCGGGTTTCCTGCCCTATTAAGCCTGATCTTTCCTTCTTTGTCTGTGGCCTGAATAGATCGAATATCGTTATCGTTATCGTTGATCGCTAATATCTTGGCTTTAAGCAAAAGCTCCCAAGCATTGACCAACAAGATAGAAAACGTTTCCTCGCGGTATTTGAAATCGGGCTTGTTATAGATTTCTATTGCGGAGATACAAGCAGCTACGGACTTCTCAAGGACGGCTTTAACCCTTCCTTTAATTTCTGCCTTTGGTTTCTTGTAGCCTACGATGCTCCGGCACGTCTCTCCTTTGGCGTTTTTGAAAAGATAGCTATTGCTTTTTCCATCACCTTTGAAAACAAATCCATCTTTTCTCAAATCCCGAATTAACCCAGCAGGCTGTGAGCTAATGCGTGCAAGTTCTTCCGTAGTTGCCTCGCGCTTGTATGTAAGAATGAGAAAAGCCATTTTCTTTGAACTCGCTTTAGGAAAGCACTTCAAAGAAAGAATGGTTTCATCAAGCGCCGGGTTCTGAGATAAGGAGTGCTCCCTAACGCACTGCCTCACTACTTTTTTAACTAAATCAAGTTGCTGAGTAGTCATTCGCGTCTTTCCTGGTTTTGTCTATTCGACCTGTAGGGCATAGCCCCTTTCATTTTCACGCATTCCGGCAAGTCAGAGACTTGCCGCACATCACTGCGGCGGAGCCGCGCAGCAAATTAATCAAGACTCTTTTCAGGTTTAGCTCAACCTCAAGTTATTGGAAGTGGAGTTTCAACTTCAGCAAGGTCGTACTGCCTTCGCGGCTCCGCCGCAGTGATGTGCGGAAGGGCTGTGCCCTTCCGGTAGGTTAGCCCTTTGAGTTGGGGCTACGCCCCTCACGTCATTTGGCAAGCGGCCTGATGGTATTCAACCAAGACCTTCAACCAATAACGCCCACAGCAAAATGCTTGTGGGTATTTCAACACGACCAACCTCACTGACGCTTGGGGCGCAGCCCCCAGAGATCAAGACCCGCTCTCCGGCAAGTCAGAGACTTGCCGCACATCACTGCGGCGGAGCCGCTAAAGAAGTTTGGCGTTTCGCTCCTTCGGCAAATTAGCACACCTCTTTTCTTCTTTCGGTAAATCAGCGACTCGCCGCACCTCACTGCACCGAAATTGAGAGTCGAGTTTTAACTCCAGCAAGGTCGTACTGCCTTCGCGGCTCCGCCGCAGTGATGTGCGGAAGGGCTGTGCCCTTCCGGTAGGCTTCCCCTTTGATTTGGGGCTACGCCCCTCACGTCGTTCGCCACGCGATCTGATCGTAGTCAATCGTCACCGGTTCATCTTCCAACGAACTCCTTAGCCAGCTTTGTGCGCTCGACCACCGGTAATCTTTGGCCTGTTCGACCAATCCGGCGCGCACCTGATTCAAATGAATGTAGTTCACTTTCTGCATCAACATGCTTTCGCTGTGAATCTGAAACGTATTCGAGTCGTGTTCCCACAGCGAGTAACGATAGTTCCGCTTCTGGTCGGCGTGCCGCAGCTTCGCCAGCGAACTTTCGTAATTCTTCTCTTTCAAATGTTCGATCACCCGATGACCGATTGTACCTTTGATAAACCGCAAGACTTCAGAAGGCTTGCGCGGGCTATCGGTAATCACGTGTAAATGGTCAGGCATAATCACATAAGCAAAGAGCAGAAAGCCGCACGACTTGCGCGCTTCGTCTATTGCCGTGCAGGTAATCGGCTTGATGGCGTCGGATTGAAAAACCGGCAGCCGATCTTTGGCGACCGCCGTGAGATAAAGCGCCTGCGTGTTTTTCGATACGGCAAACATCACTGACCTCTTGGGGCGTAGCCCCTGAAATTAAAAGCCGTCCTCCGGCAAGTCAGAGACTTGCCGCACATCACTGCGGCGGAGCCGCGAAGAAAAATACCGTCCGTTTAGTTGAAAGGAAACATCCGTTACGACGATTACAACTCGCTTGCATCTTCATTCTCAACCAGTAACTCAGGGTGATGCTTGGGAACCCATTCAACCACGAAATCCAATCCGCGTCGGATTGACTCTGCGCGTACCCGCGAGCGCCAACGCGGCCATTCGCGTACCAGCGCAGCAAAGCCGATTGTTCGAATCATCTCGTCATAGCTTGCCCACTCAATCAGCCGCACCGCCGCCCAGTCACGATCAAGCGAGCCGCGCTTTAGCTTGCCGCTCAATAGCGCGTCGAACTCTTCCTGACTCAAGTTGTAATCCCAAACGTATTTCGCACGATTCGTCATCGTTCAACTCCGTTACACCAAACACTTACATCCACACTCCAAGATAATCTCAACCGGCGAAACCTGCCGCGTTACGACATCGCGGCGGACGTGCAAAACCAGCAGCGTGTAAGGGTCGAAAACGACTACGTCTTTGACGCCTTGCGAGAGGTAAAAGCGCGGGCCGATTTCGAGGTCTTTCGCTTCGTAGCCCTTGCTGATGATTTCAATCACGGCTTCGGGTACGAGC
>JANNUY010000695.1:0-1053 GCA_031414155.1 Acidobacteriota bacterium | reverse complement strand
ATTTTCGGCAGCCAGTTGCTCAATCACTGCGAGCAATTGACTGACGCTCATTTCTTGCGCATTGAAAGGCAGTTTCGTCACGGCGCACAACCTAAATTCAACCTGCGGTTTTGGCAAGCCCAGGCCGTTAATCAATTACGAAGAATCGTTAATACTGCTTTATTAAATGGAGCGGGGGACGGGATTCGAACCCGCGACGTCCAGCTTGGGAAGCTGGCATTCTACCACTGAATTACCCCCGCTCATTTGGGGCTTCGATTTCGACGGTAAATTAACACAGAGCATTTCCCGCAACAATGGCACTAGCGCGTGACTGCGGGCAATCGCGTCTTACGGCGCGGCGCGACCTGACGACGTTTGCCGTTCGTGACGGGCGCGGCGGGCTTTACGCCTTCGTATTCCTGTAAACGTTTGGTCAACGTATTTCGATGAATGCCTAATATCACGGCGGCTTTCGAGAGATTGTTGGAATGTCGTGCGACGGTTTGATAGATGAATTGTTTCTCAAACTCTTTGACGGCTTCTTCAAAGTAAATGCCGCCGCTGATCATCTTTTCAACGAGCGCTTCAAGTTCGGCTTTCATAGCTTAGGTGTCCTTGGGGGGTTGCAGACAAACGCATGCTGAACGCATACGTGATTGACCAACCACATCGGAGGGGCACCGACAACAGATGTAGCGTGGCGTAGCTTTTCAGCGGCTACAGGGACTTATTAGCCGATGGGTAACAGGGAAAAACGCAAAGGGTGGGAACCCTATGTGTTAGCGCAAAACTTCCAATAACTCCCGCCCCGTGAGCAGGCGGAAGGCTTCGAGATATTTGGCGCTCGTATTGGCGACGACTTCAACCGGCAAGATCGGCACAGGCGGTTGTTTATCCCAATCCAGCGTTTCCAAATAGTCTCTCAAATACTGCTTATCGAACGAAGGCTGCGGGTGGCCTGGTTCGTAAAGCGCGGCGGGCCAGAAGCGTGACGAATCGGGAGTCAGAACTTCGTCAACCAACATTAACTCGCCATCCCGCAAAGCAAATTCAAATTTCGTATCGCAAATT
>JANNUY010000694.1:0-2253 GCA_031414155.1 Acidobacteriota bacterium | reverse complement strand
GCGACAAGCGCGGCATCATGCGTTACGGCGCGGCTTACGTGCCGATGGATGAGACGCTGGCGCGCGCCGTCGTTGACCTGTCAGGCCGTTACTTTCTCGTGCATCGCGTGACGAATACGCGCGAACGCATCGGTGACTTGTCGGTCGAACTAGTCGAACATTTTTGGCACTCGTTCGCCGAACACTGCAAATGCACCCTGCACATCGAAGTGCTTTACGGCACGAATCAACACCACCTCATCGAAGCCCAATTCAAAGCCGTCACGCGCGCGCTGGCGCAAGCCGTCCGTGTGGATGAACGCATTCAGGGCGTGATGTCTACGAAAGGAACGATTTGAAAGCATGTAGTGCCGGCTTCAGCCGGAAGCGTCAGGTTTTAACCCGTTTCGTCTTATGCGAGTGCTTCCGGCTGAAGTCCGGTACTACATGCAACAAGCTATGAAAATCGCCATCATTGATTACGACATCGGCAACTTGCGCAGCGTCGAAAAAGCCTTCACGTCGCAAGGCTTGCCCGCAGAAGTCACGAAAGACGAACAGGTAATCCGCGCCGCGGACAAACTCGTATTGCTGGGCGTAGGCGCGTTCGGTTACGCGATGGATAGTTTGCGCAAATATGGTTTTGACAAGCTGATTCACGAAGCCGCCGACGTGGGCAAACCCATCATCGGTTTGTGCGTAGGGCTGCAAATGCTCTTTGACGAAGGCCATGAGTTTGGCGTTCACAAAGGCTTAGGCTTGCTGCCGGGCAAAGTTATCAAATTTCCTGAAGACTTGCGTGTGCCGCACGTAGGCTGGAATCAAATCACTTATCAAAACGGCAGCGCCCAGCACGCCGTCTTTCGTGGCTTGCCTGATGAGTCGTTTTATTATTTTGTGCATTCTTATTACTGCGAACCTGCCGACGCGTCGTGCGTAATGGGAGAGACCGATTACGGCTTGCGCTACGCTTCGATTTGCGGGCGCGGCAACGTAGTGGGTGTGCAGTTTCATCCTGAAAAAAGTCAGGAGACTGGCTTGCGACTGTTGAAAAATTTTGCCGAAATGTGATTCGCTCTGTGTCCGTAGCCCGACCGTTAGCGAGGGCTACCTCGGCAATGGGCTAATCGCCACCAACGGGCGCATTGCTAAGGTAGCCCTCGCTAAAGGTCGGGCTACGGACACAGCCTGAGATTCGGCAGTTTTGTTAAAGAAGGAGTAACGACAGATGAAAACGACTTATCAAGTGAACGCCAAACAATTGGTGTTGCTCGCGCTGGCAACAGCGGTGTTCGCCGCGAGCGCCGTGGTTTCGTATGACCGCATCGGAGCGAAATTTTTCGGACGTTTCGCCAACGCCAAAGACGAAAAGGCGGCAGAACAAGCCATCGCGGGCATCGCCGATTCGACCGTGGCGAGCGACGAACGCAACAATCAAGAAATTTATCAGGCGATGAGCCCCGGCGTAGTCAACATCACTTCGACCACTATTGTGCAGGATTGGTTCAACGCTTATCCGCAACAGGGTTCAGGTTCAGGTTCGATTCTGGATAAAGACGGCCACATTCTGACCAATTTTCATGTCGTTCAAGAGGCTCAGAAAATCGAAGTCTCATTAGCCAACAAGAAAAGCTATGAGGCTAAAGTGATTGGTGCCGACCCTGACAATGATTTGGCGGTCTTGAAAATTGCCGCGCCGGCGGACGAGCTAAAAACCATTCCACTGGGTACGGCGAAAGATTTATTCGTCGGCCAAAAGGTGTTGGCGATTGGCAATCCGTTCGGGCTTGATCGCACGCTGACCACGGGCATCGTGTCAGGCTTGTCGCGTCCGATTCGGTCTGAGATGACGAAACGATTGATCGAAGGTGTGATTCAAACCGATGCGGCGATCAATCCGGGCAATTCGGGCGGGCCGCTGCTCAATTCCAAAGGACAGATGATCGGCATCAATACGATGATTTACAGCCCGTCGGGCGGCTCGGTCGGCATCGGTTTCGCCGTGCCGGTCGAAACCGCCAAGCGCGTGATCGCTGAGATTTTGCAATTCGGTCGCGTACGCAAACCGCGTTTGGGCATTCAATCAACGCCGCTGTTTGCACGCCTCGCCAGCGCGTTGGAATTGCCCGTGCAAGAAGGTTTGCTGGTGATGACCGTGACGCCGGGCGGTTCGGCGGCAAAAGCAGGCATTCAAGGCGGCAACGAACGCGCGCAACTGGGCATGAATATCATCCTCATCGGCGGCGACATCATCACGGCGATTGACGGTCAGCC
>JANNUY010000693.1:0-3072 GCA_031414155.1 Acidobacteriota bacterium | reverse complement strand
CGCCGCCGCGCACAGCGCGGCGGCGTCCTGCTTTCTATGTGTATGAAGATCATTCTGATTGTCTGTCAGGTTTGTACGGAAAATTTGCACCGCACTTTCCTCTCGTTTCATCTGAACAGATTGTTAACTCAAACGAAATGAATTGTTTGGCTTAGAGTGACTGCGGTTCCGGCTGCATCTAAGGCGTTGGCACGTTCATTGCACCTTCGCTCGCGTCCCGACTTTTGAAAAAATGTAATGGCGAAGCTCAAGCACCCCAAATAATAGTCTCGCCCACCTACTGACACTTCCCCCACAGCGAGTGAGTCGAAATGCCGAAAAAAATTTTAGTTGTCGAAGACGACGTGACGATGCGTGAGACGTTGACGGCCCTGCTGTGCCGCGAAGGCTTTGAGGTCTTAAGCGCCTGTGATGGCGAAGACGGCTACATACAAGCGCGTATGCATTTGCCTGATCTGATTATTACCGATTTGCAAATGCCGCTGCTCGACGGCGTAACGCTCGCGCGCAAATTGCGCAAGGAAGCGGCGCTAATGAATTCGCCGATTCTCGCGTTGAGCGCGAACCTGAGTGATTACAATTTGCCCGAACGCATGAACTCAGGCATCACGCGCTTTTACGACAAAGCCGGACACGACGGCCCCAGTCTGCTTTCAACCGTTCACAACCTGTTGGATAGTCCGCCGTCAATCGGTTTCGCCTAAGCGATAAAATTCAGGATGCACAAACGGCAGCAAGGCGAACGTCACGCCTTGCTCATAAAGTCGCAACCGATCAATCCGTCCATCAGAAAGCAGGCCAATTGCGCCTGCTTTTTGTTTTGAATTCGACGCACCAAAAAACCGATCATCGGCTTCGCCCAATTCCAAGCCCGAACGTACGAGGGACGCGACGCCTTCCGGCAAAAGAAAACGTCCTGATTGGCCGATGCCCGTGCGGCCTGCGCGATCAACGACGACCATCCATGCGTAAGCCCACATGCCTTGTGGTGTATCAAGCACGCCGCCTTCCAACCCTACGCCATGCGTAGCGCCTTGTGATTGCGCCAGCGCCTGCTGCGCGCGATTGCGTGCGCCGGTGAACATTTCTTCGTCTGACACAGGTTGATCGCTGACTTGCGAATCAGTGTTGACGCCAATGGCTTGCGCCGTCGGCCAGAACTGTTGCACGGCTTGCGTCACACAATTGACTTTGACGGGATTGGTCGAGCCGACCGCGAAAAGAAAGTTAGCCATTAGCCTACGGCGAATTCGGTTTCAAAGCGTTTGATCAAGTCTTGTATGACTTGCTCGCGGTTGGGGTCGTCGTGCAAGAGCGCGCGCAGACTTTCTTGGGCGCGAGATAGAAGCTTTGGGTATTCGTCTTTTTTCAGCGCGACGATGCGTGCAAAGTCTTCTATTTGTGAGCGCCGATGCGTTTGCATTTGTGTGAGCAAGGCCTGACCTTCTGCGCTTGCTTGGCGTTCCGGTGATAGCGCGTTGTATTTATTGCTCGCAGCCTCCATCAACTTTGCCGCAGCTTGGGTGCGGAACCAATAATTGCCTTGGTCTTTCCAACCTTGCCGGTCGTGGCCTTTGACCGCTATGGCACGCGATAGATAAATCACCGCTTGCTCTGGCTGATTGGTTTTATACAAGGCATAAAAGCCCAAAAACTGGTTACCAGCGATAGATAAGCGGCGGCGGTACTCATTCCACTGCGCTTGTTGAATATCGGTGCTAGCCGTTTCA
Organism: Acidobacteriota bacterium; assembly: GCA_031414155.1. Lineage (GTDB taxonomy): Bacteria > Acidobacteriota > Blastocatellia > RBC074 > RBC074 > JACPYM01. The sequence goes on along the minus strand of JANNUY010000693.1, from coordinate 1,342 downwards.
GCAGGCTCGAAAGCGCGCAGCCCTTTTTCAACATAAAGTTTTACACGATCAAGATCAGAGTACGGTTCAAACACCGCGAAAGCCGTTCCAGCCAAAGCCATTTGGGCCAACACGTAATGGAGATGAAGTAGAGGATCGCCGGTCAAAAATAATCGTTCGAGCTTTGCTTCGGTTGGATTGGCGGCGTAGTAATCGCCCAGCGCCTTTTGAAACTCGCTGAATTGACGTTCCATGCCATAACGAATCACGAACTTGCTGGCGTGAGCGTAATACGCGCTGTCACGGTAATTCTGAATCAACAGCTTTGAAAAGTTTTCACACGCCACTTTGTCTTTGTCGGTGTAACAGGCTGTATACCACGTAATCTCGATGCGGGATGGCGGAGCCGTATTCCATTGTTCCAACCAATTGGTATCAGCTTGGATAGGCGATGAGAGTAAAGTGCGTTCAAAGACTTCGAGCGTATTGTTGGTTGTTAGTTCAAGTGGCACAGGCTCCGGCTGCGCCTCAATTGACGAGGGGGCCGATTGGGACTCATCCTCAGGTTTAAGCGCGGCGGATGCCGCAGAAATAGGAGGCACTAACTCGGCAGTCTTTGCTGCTACATCTTGTTTCTTGCTTTCTGACAACTGAGACGGGGGCGGAGGGGCGAGTTGTGCTGGCGGTTCAGAATAAGCAACGCAAAACTCACCGAGCGGTTTATCTTTAAGTATGATACGGCCCACCTTTTTCTTCGTTTGCGCTCGCTTGGTAGTACGAGAAGGAACAGATTTTGCTTTGAGAGTTAATCGTCGTTTAGGTGCAGCGTTCGTTGAAAAGACGGCTAAAGGGGCAACGATCAATAAGCTGACGCAGCAGCGCAAAAGGCGCGAACAAAAAGAAGATGTGTTTTTCACGGCTGACCTCCTGAAACGAATTTCAATCAAATGGGAAGCGAAACGTAACGGAACACGCGCAAGCTAACATAGCTTTTCGCCCCGCTCCAAAGGGTTTGCAACTTCGGCGCGAATCGGTTGATATGCGCCGCGTTTTTTATGCTCAACGACTTACGAACCATTGCCCAACAACTTTTCCAGCAAACCTTGCACGCGATTGACGTAGAAGGCCTCGTCCGCCAACACCTGCAAAGTGAATCGCTCGCGCTCAACGAATTCAAACGCATCTTCAAACACATTTGGGTCATCGCGCTGGGCAAAGCCAGTGTGCCGATGGCGCGCGCGGCGGAAAGCGTATTGGGCGATAACATCACCGGCGGCTTAGTCGTAACGAACGCCGTTTTGGGTGCTCCGCCGCGCCGTTTGCCTTGCGTATTCGGCAGCCATCCGTTGCCTAATCGCGGCAG
>JANNUY010000692.1:0-9414 GCA_031414155.1 Acidobacteriota bacterium | reverse complement strand
CGCTGGCTTTATTGGGAACCGGAAACAAAGCTGTTGGATGAGAAGCGATCCGATTATTTCCCGCATGTATTTGACGGCAACATCTTCCTATTCACGACGGGAAGAACTCGCAAAAACGATATTGAACCGGCGCTCGCAACAAAACGATTGAATGACTTGAACTGTATGGACAGCGGAGCCAGGGGGTTTCCGCTCTATCTGCACACACCAAACCAAACGCTATTCCGCCAAGAAGGTGATTCAGATGGTCAGCCAAATTTGAGCGAACAAGCGCGCCAATACTTGCACACGCTTGGAGCTAGCGAGAAAGAACTATTCTTTCACGTTCTCAGTATCCTCCACGTTGAAGCCTACAAACTCGAAAACACCAGCGCCTTGCGGCAAGACTGGCCGCGTATCCCGCTGCCCGCCACACGCGCAGCCTTGCTCGCTTCGGCAGAGTTGGGCCGCCAAATCGCTGCGCTGCTCAACACTGAAACCAATGTGCAAGGCGTAACCAGCGGCACGATTCGTTCTGAATTGCGCACCATCGCCGACATCACGCGCGCGGGCGGCGGCAAGCTCCATCCTGAAGACGGTGACTTGGACGTGACCGCCGGTTGGGGCCACGGCGGCAAAGGCGGCATCACCATGCCCGGCAAAGGTAAACTGGTTGAGCGCGATTTCACTGCCGCCGAACAAACCGCGTTGGGCGAGAAGGCGGGGTTATTAGGCGCTACGACCAACGACGTTTATCTCAACGGCGTAGCCTTTTGGCGCAACGTACCGGCGCATGTGTGGGATTACACGATTGGCGGTTATCAGGTCATGAAAAAATGGTTGAGTTACCGGGAACGTCCGCTGCTGGGTCGCGGCTTAACGACGAATGAAGCCCGCGAAGTCACCCAAATGGCACGACGCATCGCGGCCATCCTGTTGCTGGAATCACAGCTTGATGCAAACTATCAGGCAATTAAGGCTGATTCCTACGACTGGAAGAATTGAGGTTTTCGCCGTATTTGTGGGCGAAAGTGACCATTGAGCCGTTATCTCAGAACTAAAGTTCTTCGAGCCGCAGATTCACGCGGTAGATCATATCTACAATCAGGACGGCGATGGGCGGGTAAAACAGGATGGGAAAGAGCGCGTCGCTGGCTTCGGGGCCGAAGAGTTCAGTGGAAAAATTCGTCAGCGTATCGAGCAACAAGCCTGCGCCGAGCGAAAGCAGGTAGCCGCCAATCACGAAAGCCCAGGCGATGCCGCGTTTGAATTTGGCATCGTCTTTGTGCTTGCGCGAACGCGCGTGGCGCGGCGCGGGATAGGTGTAATAATCGAAATGTTCTTTCAGGCTTTTGCCGAGATGCCATACGCCTAGCAAGAAGAGCGCGATCAACACGGCACGCCAAGCCAACCCGGCGGCCTCAAAAAAGTTCGGCTTCGTCATCGCCATCACGAAGGTCGAAAGAAACAGTGTGACCATCGTATAAACCGCTTTGCCGCGCGCTTTGGTTTCGGTGCGTTCGCGGTCGAGCCATTCGTTGACGACGCGGTCGGCGCGCGCCTGGTAATAAGCCCGCCGCGCGACGCGCATGGATTCGGCGCTGGTCTGCCGGTTCTTGCTGATAAGATTGGTTCCGTCGAGCGTGCCGGTTTGATCGTACCAGTCGCGCCGCGCCGGGTCGCTCAAAACGTGATAGGCCTCGTTCACGCGCGCGAAACGTTCCGCCGACGTGGGTTCAGGGTTCACGTCAGGGTGATACTGCCGCGCCAAACGGCGGTAAGCAGATTTGATTTCACTGGTGTCGGCTCCTCGGTTAATGCCGAGTTCCGCGTAAAGGTCTTCTGACACGGCTTATGTGATTTGGGTTAAAAGGAATCGGGGCAAACTATTGAGAATGGGACAACCGCATTTTACGCAGCGCCTCGGGAGATTCAAAACCGGAAGTTGTCAGCCACGAATTAACACATATTTTCACGAAGGCAGCGGCTGGCTTCAGAGCGTTGACAGAAAGTATTGGAAGCCATTGTAAGAGCCAACCACTTGGTGAAAATTCGTGTGAATTCGTGGCTACCTTCCGATTCCTCAGCGCACGAGACCGCTTAACGGACTGCTCGCGCTGGCATACAACCGTTGCGGCATGCGTCCGGCGAGAAACGCTGAACGTCCGGCTTCGACGGCTTTCCGCATTGCTTCGGCCATCTCGCCCGGATGCTCGGCTTCGGCAATCGCCGTATTCATCAGCAAGCCGTCAATGCCCAACTCCATCCCGAAGCAGGCGTCCGAAGCAGTGCCTACGCCCGCGTCAACGATGATAGGTACGGTGGTGATCTGTTCGCGCATAATGCGCAGGTTGTTCGGATTCTGAATGCCCAACCCCGAACCAATCGGCGCGGCGAGCGGCATCACGGCAGCGGCTCCGGCATCAATCAGCTTTTTCGCCATAATCAAATCGTCGCCGAAATAAGGCAGCACGGTGAAGCCTTCTTTGACCAACACCTTTGTCGCCTCAAGCGTAGCTTCGTTGTCGGGAAATAGCGTCTTTTGATCGCCGATGACTTCGACTTTGACCCAATCAGACAGGCCGACTTCGCGCGCCAGTCGCGCCGTGCGAATCGCCTCATCCGCCGTGTAACAGCCCGCCGTATTCGGCAACAAAGCGAAACGTTTCAAATCAATAAAGTCCAACAACGACGGTTGCGAACGGTCGGTGATGTTCACTCGCCGCACGGCGACAGTGATCATTTCCGCGCCGCTACGCTCAAAGGCTTCGACCATCAGTTCGTTGGTTTTGTACTTGCCCGTGCCGATGATGAGGCGCGATTTGAACTCTTTGCCCGCGATTACAAATTTAGTGTCCATAGTATTGCAATTACCGATGTTCCTAACGTGTCCGTAGCCCGACCGTTAGCGAGGGCTGCCATCACAATGCGCTCAATAATGCCGAAGGGCGCGTTGCCGAGGCAGCCCTCGCTAACGGTCGGGCTACGGACACGAAGCGCAATTTACCGATGTTCCAGCCGCAACTCAAAACCCAGCGGCGACCGCAGCGTCGCACTAATCTCATCGTTCGCGGCTTGCCACGACTTGCCTTCCAACTGGCTCGCCATCTGAAAGATTTCTTCCGCAGGCGTGCGGCTGCGCGTGAGCTTGTCGTAAAGCGCGACGGGACAACGTACCTGAAAGCACAGCCGATCAGCTTTGACGCGCTCGTCGGGAAACAAACTCTCTTGCGAAGAAGCCTGCGACCTCATCGCAAACGGTTGCTCGATTTCGGCTACGAGCCAGCCTTTCACGCGCTTGACCGGAAACGCCAACTCGCCGCGTACGTCACGCAACGCGCGACGCTGGTCATACAAATCAACCGCCGTCAGCACGTTCGCCAGTTCGTAACAGCCCAGCAGCGCGAAATGTTTCGCCAGCGCCAGTTGCGTAAGGCTCGTGAGCAAAACCCGAAATGGAATTTCGGTGAACAGCGGCAACATCTCTTCCCATGTGGGATCGCTCAAGATCAACGTCGCCGCTTCTTTCGTGCGCGCTTGTGGCAGAAACAAACCCGCGACCAGCGAATGTTTGAGCTTGTTGCCTTCGCCCGGATTCAAGTTTTGTTTTTGTTCGATGCCGGTCTTGATGGCGCGCTGCAACTCTTTGAGCGAACTCTGATTGCCTTTGCATTCGAGCGCGCTGAAGCTCAACGACTGATCAAGAAACAAATAATCGGGCGCTTTCTTCGGCCCCAGTTTCGTCGTCCGTCCCAACTTCAACAGCTTTGCGCCGAGCAGTTTGACCAGCCACTTGGTTTCTACAAAGAGCAATGCGCCGATTTGTTCGGTCAACAATTGCGTAGCAACGCCAACACTAACCTCTTCGCTCATCACGGCTTTTTGCTGATGACTGACTTCGTCCCATTCGCGCCGCAACCTGAAATCATAAGTCGGAGCGAACGCTCGCAAATAGCGCAACCACGCATGGCTGTCGCTCAGGTCACAACCCGTATAGCGCGGCGGACGCGTCCACAACGCCGCGTGCAACAAGGCCTGATCCAAATCGAATCCGCCATTGCCGTGCAACGCCGCCAACTCTTTCGGCGGGCGGCTGCCCGGCCAACTCGGCTTATCAATCAGAAGCGTAAGTGATTTCGTATTTGCCATTCGCTTACTTGGCCTGCGGTTTCATCCCCGGCGAATGCCATTGAAAAACGTGATAGGTCGCGGGCGTTTTGCCTACGTTGCGGATGGTGTGCATTTGATTCGAAGCCTGAAAAATCACCGAGCCTGGGCCTACGACTTTGAGCTGCCCGTTGACCAGCGATTCCACCGTGCCCTCTTTGACGATGATGACTTCTTCCGCCGGATGCTTGTGCGGCTCGTGCGGCGAAGCGCCCGGATTCAACGTCGTGATGTGGCACTCCAATTCATCCAACGTCGCCGTCTGAGCTTTCAGCACTTCGCGCCGTGCGCCAAAATTCGTCTTGTTTGCCTCGAACGAATTCCAGTCGAAGATCGAAGAACCCATCACTTTGTTTTGCGTACGCCCCACGTTGACTGCGCTCAACGTGAATAACACTGCCGCGCCCGCTACGAATAAATCTCGTCGTGTAATCATCATCGTTATTGTTCCTGTTAGCCTGCGTTGTCGCCTGCATTGTCATAAGCTTGTTTCAACCAACCGATTAGCTCTGTGTCTACTTCTGTTGTTTTGCTCACGCGCACGCGATGACTGACCATCGCACTAAAACTGCCCGAAGCCTCTAGCCGTGCGGTCGGCTCTACGCCTTTGAGATTGATTCCCACATCCAATCGCGTAGCCCGCGTGGGCTGAATAATCGCAAACTGTTTCGCGCGTCTGAGGCTGACATACGTCTTTTTCGGAGCCAGTTCGACATCCGCGCCGAACTGATTGACCGCCGCGATCAACACATCATAAACCGGTCGCAACCCCGCTTTCGCTCTGCCGTATTGCGCGATTACCACACTGTCCTGATTGGCAGCCACGGCGACGGCCAGCGTTTCCACCGCTTTCAACGCAATGAAATTGGCGTAACCGTATGACAACCCGTGTTCGGCTTTCAAATGCATCAACAACGCGCGCTGTTTGGCAATCCCAGCGCCACGCGCCAACGTGATCCAGTCGGCCAGACTCCTGCCGGTCTTGGCCTCCAGATTTTGAATCATTGACTCGACCGCTTTATCAACCGCACTCATCGTTTTACCTCCTAACAACAACTCGCTAACGACATTGACCGCATACAAACAAAAGCACGGAAACACAAAGGCTTCACTTTGTACTTACGTGCCTTTTGGTAAGCCATTCGCCGTTTAGATGAAATCGTTATAAAAATTCTCAAGAGCTTGTCGTTGATCGTCGCTCGTTCTCACTCATTTAGTTACTCGAGCGATTCAACATCTCCGCCATCTTTTGGTGAATCAGGTTCACCGCCTTGAGCGGACGCAGCATAACCTTGAACTCGATGATCTGCCCGTGATCATTCCATTTAATCATGTCTACGCCGTTCACGACGATGCCTTCGATCTCGACTTCAAACTCAAGCATTGCGTCGCGCTCGCCCACGATCTCGCGCACGTAACGAAAGCTGTCGTTGACGAATACCTGCAAGGCCGCCGTCAAATACATCGTGGTCAGTGCCTTTCCGCGTTGTGGCGTATGCACAACCGGCGACAAGAAAACGGCCTCATCCGCCAGCAAGTCATGCAAACCCGCCGCGTCGCGGTTGCGCACCAGCCCATGCCATTTTTCCAGTACCGCTAATTCAGCCATAAGACCTCGTTACTGTCCGTCGGGAATTTCCGCTTCGACAAGTTTTGCCAGCAGCGTGAGTGATTCTTGCCAGCCCAGATAGCAAGCCTCTGGGGGAATGATCGCGGGCACGCCTTCTTGTACGATGTGCAACTCAGTGCCGACCATTACCGGCTTCAACGTAACCGTCACCTGCATTTCTCCCGGCAGGTTCGGGTCATCAAACTTGTCGGTATAACGAATCCGTTCGTGCGGCGTCAGTTCGAGATATTCTCCGCCAAAGGCGTGGCTCGAACCGGTGCTGAAATTCGTGAACGACATCTTAAACGTACCGCCGACCCGCACATCCGCGTGATGCATCTTGCCGGTGAAGCCGTTCGGCGGAAGCCACTTGACCATGGCGTCGGCGTCGAGAAACGCCCGATAGACCCGCTCAGGCTTGGCACGCAGCACACGATGAAGCCTTATGGTGTTGGTTGACATAACGATTTCTCCTTCGTCATTGAGTGTCGTTGTTCATTACGGTTTTCCGTTTGGCGGCGATGGCCTCAACTTCTACGAACCACGCCGGATCAACTAACGCTGTCACGAATACTGCCGTGGAAGCCGGGCGGTGCGAACCCAAATGTTTTAGCCTGGCCGCGCGCACTGCATCGCCGTCCTGTCCAGCCACCATAAACGTAGTGAGTTTGATGATGTCTTCAGCTTCCAGCCCGTGTGACCGCAGCAAGGCGATGATGTTCGCAAAGACCTGATCGGCTTGCTCGGCGATGGTTGACGGCGTAGTTCCATCAGGGCAAACGCCAAGTTGACCCGAGATGAAAAGCAACTCAGTGCCTTCTGGCACAGCAACCGTATGACTATAAAGCCCCAGCGGAGCATGAACACAGGATGGATTGGTGAAGCTCAAACTCATCGTTCAATTTGTCGGCGGCCTTGCCGCGTCAGGCATTCTTTTCGCGCGCTGGAGTCGCAAAGTCATAGAAAACCCGGAACAGATTGCCATCTAAATCTGCCGCAACGAACTCGTGCAAGCCCCAAGGCTTCGACGCTGGCGCGGAGATCAATTTCGCATGGCTCGCGCTCCATTGTTGGTAAAGCGCATCAACTTCTTCTTTGCTATCCAGATTCAGCCAAGTCAACACTGGCCCGACGTTGCCGTATCCCTTTCGATAGTCAGCGTTCGCCAAAAACATCCGGCAGTTTCCCTTTGAGATGCCTGCCAGCCCAAGTTCTTCATCACTCCAATCCACCGTGAATCCGAGCGTGCTTTCGTAATAAACCACCGCCTCATTGATGTCGCTCACAGGTATCTCAGGAACAGCGCCGGGAAACTTCGATTTCATTGCGACTCCTCCTTCGATGCGGATGCTTAATAACCCGCTCAACGAGCGGCGTTGTAGCAAGGGAGCGATAGCGACCCGTGACTCGGAATGCGCGACTGGAGGCACCGAGTCGCTACCGCTCCCTGTACCGCATCGTGACGCACATCGCCTTAAATAAAATCGTTAAACAGCGATTCCAGATATTCCTGCCGTCCGCTGCGAATGGTTTTGACTTCGCCCAGCTTGAGCAAACTCAGCCTCACAACTTCATATACTGATTCCACGCCGCACGGACGGCGGCTTCATCATGTGCGCTAAGCTGCCCAAGCCGTCGAGTGAGCAGCGTCTTTTCTGCTGTCACCAATCGGTCAAGCCGCGCGACTGAGGGCTTTGCCAGTCCGGCCTGCGCCCAATCTTTCAGCGCAACGTCACACTCTCCGGTGCGTAAAACCGAGGTCACGCGACAGATCACGGCATCTTGCTGCAAATCGAAAAGTACCAGCACCGGACGCGCTTTGCTCACCGCGCCCGAAGTGAAAGGAAATTGGCAAAGGAAGATTTGGCCGAACATGGTTTAATACTTGTCATAGATTGCGTCTTCAGCCGAATCATCACGCATAAACTGTTCGTAGCCAGCCAAGCGCCATTCAGCGTCGTCCGCATCATTGCCAGTTAAAACGTCGGTTAAAACGATGACACGCACTTGGCCTGCTTTGGGAAGCCGCGCGACGGCTTCTTGAGGAATCGCCAGCACCGGTTCAGGAGTCAGGGTCGTGATGAATTCGATTGCTTGCATAAAGACAGTATAGTTTTCCTAACTCGGAGCCGCAAAGAATCAGACGGGATAACTCACCCTAAAAACACGGGAGCGCACAAACGCTCCCGTGTTCGCTCAATCGCCTTAAATGAAATCGTTAAACAGCGATTCCAGATATTCCTGCCGTCCGCTGCGAATGGTTTTGACTTCGCCCAGCTTGAGTGCAATTTGCTCTAACTCAGCAAAGCTGCTTTTGCCTTTTTCGATTTTTTTGCCGAGTTCGCTGTCCCACGAACTGTAACGCTGTTTGACGAAATCGGCGATGCGTCCGTCCTGGCGGATGCGCGCCGCGATTTTCAGTCCGCGCGCAAACGTATCCATCCCTGCGATGTGCGCGAGGAACAAATCTTCTGGCTCGAAGCTCTCGCGGCGCACCTTCGCGTCGAAGTTCAAGCCGCCCGTCGTGAAGCCGCCCATCTTCAATACGCACAACATGACGTGCGAAGTGATATACAAGTCGGTCGGAAACTGGTCGGTATCCCAACCCAATTGCCAGTCGCCCATGTTCGCGTCAACCGAACCGAGCGCATTCGCGGCAATCGCCGTTTCGAGGTCGTGTTGTATCGTATGCCCCGCGATGTGCGCGTGATTGGTTTCAAGGTTGAGCTTGAAATCTTTCATCAATCCGTATTGCCGCAGGAAGTTCAGACACGTCGCGGCGTCAGTGTCGTATTGATGCTTGGTCGGTTCTTTCGGTTTGGGTTCGATATAAAACGGCCCTTTCAGCCCGATCTCTTTTTTGTAATCAACGGCCATGTGCATAAACGCGCCGAGGTGATCGAGTTCGCGTTTCATATCGGTGTTGAGCAGCGTGAAATATCCTTCGCGCCCGCCCCAGAACACATAACCTTCACCGCCGAGTTCCAGCGTCGCCTCCATCGCTTTCTTGACCTGCGCCGCGCCGTAAGCAAACGCATTCAAGTCAGGCGAGGTCGCCGCGCCGTGCATAAAGCGCGGGTTCTGAAATAAACACGCCGTACCCCACAGCACTTTTTTGCCCGTCGCGTTTTGCTGTTTTTTCAACTCTTTGACTACGCGGTCGAGGTTTTTATTCGACTCTTTGAGCGTCTTGCCTTCGGGCGCTACGTCGCGGTCGTGAAAGCAGTAATAGTCAATCTGCAACTTTTCGAGCAGTTCAAAAAACACGGGAATGCGCCGCAGCGCGTTTTCCATGCTCTCGCTGAAATCGTCCCACGGACGCACCGCCGTCGGCATGCCGAAAATTTCAGCGCCGCGTCCGCGCATCGTGTGCCAATAACTCGACGCGAAGCGCAGATGCTCGCGCATGGTTTTGCCTTCGACGAGTTCGTCAGGGTTGTAGTGTTTGAATGCGTAATCGTTGCGCGTGTCAGGCCCTTCATATTTGACCTGCTTGATTTTCGGAAATGCGTCAGCCATTGAGAGTCTTCCTTCTGTTTTAGTTTGGTGTTGGTCACGGCTGATGCGCCGTGTTGAGGGCGGGACAATACCACAAGGGCAGATGAGCGGTACACAGCCTTAGCGCAAGACGAAAAGATGAGTTCAATCAGCCAAAAAAC
>JANNUY010000691.1:0-3135 GCA_031414155.1 Acidobacteriota bacterium | reverse complement strand
AAGCGTTCGGCTTCGGCTTGCGCACTGCTGGCTTCAACAGTTTGGCCGAGCTTACGCAAAGCGGCAGCCAGCGCGTTGTGAATCTCTGCATCGTTCGGCGCGTAACGCAACGCATTACGATAGGCGATGGTGGCGGCTTCGGCTTCGTTCTTGCGCGCCCACGCATTGCCCAAGGTGTAATAAGCCACGGCGTCGTTGTCTTTGCGTACGAGAGCTTTGTTCAAACTTTCAATCGCGGCGTCGGGCTGGTTTTGCAGCAACAAAATTTGCCCGCGCGTGAAAAGTCCATCGGCAAAATCAGGCTCAAGTTTTAACGCCGTTTCGACCGAGACTAACGCCTTGCCCAAATCGTCTTTGCGCTTATAAGCCAACGCCAGGTTGTAATGCGCTTCGACACTTTCTTCGTCGCGTTTGATCAAGTCCTGATATACGGCGATGGCTCCGTCGGCGTCGCCTTTTTGAAAGAGCGTGAGGCCGATATTCAGCCGTGCCGTGTCGTTATTGTTGTTGAGTTTCAGCGCCGCGCGAAATTCGGCCAACGCTTCGTCGTAACGCCGCGCCTGCAAATATGTCAGGCCGAGGTTGTTGTGAGCTTCGGTCTGCTCGGGCTTGAGCTGAATCGCTTCACGCAAGACTTTAACAGCCTCGTCGTATTCGCCCACTTCGCGCAACGCCGTCCCTAAACTGGCGACGGCTTCGGGCCAGCGCGGCTTCAGCTTGACGGCTTGCCGCAACGCTGCCACCGCATCAGGCCATTCGTGCAACAGGGCTTGCGCCGTGCCGATGAAATAATGCGCTTCTGCCAAATCTGGTTTGAGTTTGACGGCGGCTTCAAACTCAACAATCGAACTTTTCAAGTCGCCTTTTTGGGCTAACATAAAACCCAGATTGCTGCGCGTTTCAGGCGCGTTCGGATTGAGTTTCGCCGCCAGCTTCAGTTCATCAATCGCGCCATCCAGGTTTTGCGTGCGCGTCAAAATCGAAGCTATCGAAACGTGCAACTCAGCATCGTTGGGCGCGAGTTCAGCCGCACGGCGAAAGGCCGCGAGCGCATTCGGAAAGTCAGCTTGGCGTTCAAGCGCGCTGCCCAGATTCGAATGAGCTTCAGAGTAATCTGACTTGAGCCGAATGGCTTCGTTGAACTCAAACGCCGCATCTTTTAGGTCGCCATTTTTCGCCAGCGCCAAACCTAAAGCGTAGTGCGCGAACGCATCTGACGGGTTGGCTTTGACCGCTGCGCGCAGACGATTCAATTCCGTCGAGGGGTTGGGCTTTGGGGCATTCCCCCTTGCAGGCGCAGGCGCGGGCCGTCGTTTTTTGACTTGCGGCATAACGGGGTTTGTCACCGAAAAACTCACGACAACAGCGCATGCACAGATAGAAATCCATCTCATAACTTATTAGCTGCTCCTTTTATTCCATCCCGCGACGATCACGGCGCGCAATGCCCGTGCGCCGCGCGGCCTCTTCGACCGCTGCCGCCACGGCGGGAGCGACGCGGCGATTGAAGACCGAAGGAATAATGTAATCAGCCGCGACTTCGTCATCATTGATGATGTTGGCGATGGCGTAAGCCGCAGCGAGTTTCATGTCTTCAGTGATTTCAGTCGCACGCGCGTCAAGCGCGCCGCGAAAGATGCCGGGGAAACACAGCACGTTATTGATCTGGTTCGGATAGTCGGAGCGCCCCGTCGCAATCACTGTCGCATAAGGCTCGGCCTCTTCCGGCATTATCTCAGGCACCGGGTTCGCCAGCGCAAACACAATCGGGTCACGCGCCATGTGTAGCAGGTCTTCAGCTTTGAGAACGCCCGGCGCAGACACGCCGAGAAACAAATCAGCGCCATCTATCACATCGTGAATCGTCCCTTTCAAGTTTTCTTTATTCGTATTCTCAACCCACCAGCGCGTGCCTTCATTCATCCCAATGGTGCGTTCGTGATGGATGACACCGTGAATGTCGCAGCCAATCAAATTGCGCACGCCCGCATTCCACAACATCTTCGCGCACGCCGTACCCGCCGCGCCCGCGCCACTAACTACGACTTTGATTTGACTGATGTCTTTGGCTACGACCTTGAGTGCATTGATAGCGGCAGCCAGCACTACGACCGCGGTGCCGTGTTGGTCGTCGTGAAAGACGGGGATGTCGAGTTCCGCGCGCAAGCGGGCTTCGATTTCAAAACAGCGCGGCGCGGCGATGTCTTCAAGGTTGATGCCGCCGAAACCCGGTGAAATAGCTTTGACCGCGCTGATGATCTCTTCGGTATCCTGCGTCGCCAAACAAATCGGAAACGCATCAATGCCCGCGAATTCCTTGAACAGCATCGCCTTGCCTTCCATCACCGGCAGTGCGGCTTCAGGGCCGATGTTGCCGAGACCAAGTACGGCGCTGCCATCCGTAACCACGGCGACCGTATTGCGCTTGATCGTCAGATTGAAAACTTTGTTTTTGTCTTCGGCAATCGCCATGCATACACGCGCGACGCCGGGAGTATAAGCCCGTGACAAATCAGCGCGTGTCTGAATCGGAATTTTGCTTTTGACTTCGATCTTGCCACCGAGATGCAGCAAGAAAGTGCGGTCAGAGACGTTGATGAAGGTCACGCCTTCGACAGCCTTGACGATTTCGACGATTTCGCGCGCGTGTACGTCGTTGCCCGCCGCAACCGTGATGTCGCGCACGATCTGATTGTTGCCGACTTCGGCAATGTCTATCGCGCCAATGTTGCCGCCCGCTTCGCCAATCGCCGACGTGACGCGGCCTAACGTGCCTGGCTTGTTGGCCAACTTAAGACGTAACGTGATGCTGTAACCTTCGCTTGGTGTAACCCGCATGAATACTCCTCACAATTAATTGTAGGGCAGGTTTTTAACCTGCCCTACGCTCAAACTAGTAAGCGGCTCCCAACAACACCGCATTGATAAACAAAAACATCGTCCCCTCAACATAAGCCCGATAATTCGGGTCTTCGGCAAACGCGATCAAGTGGCCTTGTCCGTAAGGCTGATGAATCAGGAATGATTTTTGGGGCAAATGTTTCGCCGAGTCGGGCCAGAGAAAACCCGACGCCAGCAAGTTATTCGGTGTGCCGTAAATGCCCACGTTGCGGCCTTTGTCGAGCTTGATCGGTG
>JANNUY010000690.1:0-5622 GCA_031414155.1 Acidobacteriota bacterium | reverse complement strand
CCGGAACTCGTCGTAGAGATTGCGGCCAGCACCGCTTCGGTTGATCTACACGCCAAGTTCAGAGCTTATCGCCGCAATGGCGTAAAGGAATACATTGTGTGGCGCGTGTTGGATGGTGAGATTGATTGGTTTTCCTGGCAGGACGAGCAATATGTGCTGTTGTCAACGGATGACAACGGCGTGGTTCGCAGCCGCGTCTTTCCCGGCCTGTGGCTGAATGTGAAAGCCTTGCTCAATGGCGAAGTGGCGAAGGTGCGCGCTACGTTGCAACAAGGCATCAAGAGCAAAGAACACGCCGCGTTCGTACGCGAACTCAAACGCCGCGCTAAAGCCAAGCAGTAAGCCTTATCAAAAATTCTGACCGAATTCTCATTTTCCTTTGCAAGACGGTTTTCTCGGCTTCGTTCAACTGGCGCATTCACAAACAACCACTCGCGGTGAACCATCCAACTCATTGCTGCCTGAGTGCGTTCGACACAAAACACAATCAACTATTTGGAGGTAAGGCTATGAAAGTCTGCCCGCTATGTCAGGCTAGCTTTGTGGAAGGGTACGTCTATTGTCCGCACGATGAAACGCCGTTACAGGCTTACGATTTGCGTGCGGCGTTGCGTCGTCGTCAACAAAATGAATTGCATTTGTTATTGCCTACGTTGTCGTTTGGGCAACGCTTGTTGCGCGAATTGGCTTTCGCGTGGCGGGAAGTGCGACGGCATCCGCTGTTATTTCTCATAGCGTTATTGCGCGGCGAAGGCTCAACGCGACAACGATTTTACCTGTTGCAATCAGGCGCAGCGGCGGCAGTGATGGCTTACGCCGCGATTGCCATCGGATTGATTTGGTGGGGTGTGGCGTATGGCTTGCCGCTCGAGCAAGTCGTACAAGCAAAACCGCCGCGTGAGTTTCCAGACGAAGTTATGATTTTGCCCGTGATGCCCGTGACCAAAAGCGAATTCACGCGCGGACGCCACGGGCATCTCGGTGGCAGTTTGAAGAAACCCCAAGACACCGCAGGCGGAGGCAGTGGCGGCAATCGTACGCCTTTGCCCGCTAGCGGAGGCGCGACGCCGCAGGCTGCGATGAAAGATCAAATCGTATTGCCGAGCTTGCCGGTGATTAAGAACGCTTCGTTGATCGTTCCTTATCACGTCGTGGCTGACTCGAAGAGCGTGCGGCCTACGGTGGGGCAGCTTGGTATTCCCGACGCACCGCTTGCTCCATTATCGCAAGGCAAAGGCACTGATGGCGGCCTCGGCGATAAACGAGGCACCGGTGTCGGAAAAGATGGTGACGGTGCTGGATTGCGCGACGGAAACGGTTGGAACACGGGCGGCAAGACGCCTGCCATCGGCAGCGGAGGCACAAGTGGTTTGAAGCATGAGGAAGGCGTTCCGATGGCAACGGGTTCGATGCGACCTACGATTCTTTATCGTGAGAAGGCGCGTTACACCGAAGACGCGCGGGCGGAAAAGGTGCAAGGCGCAGTGATCTTGCTGGCTACGTTCACAGCGGACGGACGCATCACGAACATTCGCGTGCTGAAAGGCTTGCCGAATGGTTTGACGCAAGAGGCGATCAAGGCTGCACAACACATTCGCTTTAATCCGGCGACGAGAAACGGAGTAGCCGTTACCGTACAAGCTCGGCTTGAATATAACTTTTCCCTTTACTGATTTTCATCAGTCGTTCTCAGCTACACAGGCAGACCGCAGACACAGAGGCGAGTTGGACAAGGTGCGATGGCTTCGCGCGAGGCCATCACACGTTGGCTCTCTGTGTCTGCGGCCTGCCTGTGAAAAGTTCGGCAATTTCCTAAAGTCGCGTTGCCCGCAAGTGCCACAGGCTGAAGCAAAAGACTTTGTTTTTCCGCTTGCCAAGCTGAGTGAAATCATTTAGCCTCCGCCCACTCCACAAAACCGGCATAGGTTCTCACTTTATTAGCATTACAGGTTCCCCTTTCCTGCTTCTGTCAATTGAGGAACTCTGGTTTCCCCTAGTATCACACACCAAAATTAGCACCACGTACTCACAATTAGAGAAGAACAAGGCGTACATCCACCTTCAGCATCCCGTCCGCGCAGTGTTTTTTGATCCGGCACATTGAGAGAGTAGTGTAAATCCAAACCACGATTGGCTTGCTTAGTGGGCTGCTTCACCGAGACGCCCAACGCGCAAGTAAGGAAACACGTCATTCATGAAATTCACCTACAGCTTTAGCGTAGCTACGCGTGTATGCACGCGAGCTTTTTTTAGCGTCTGTATCGTATGGGCGTTTCTCGCCTTTGCTTTTAAGCCGGGTATGACGCATTGGACAGGAACAGTTCTTTCGGCCTTGCGTACAGGATCGGCAGAATCTGTAAGTGGTAAAACTACTGAGGTGGATTGTGCCACTCTGGTACCAGGCGAACACCACAATATGGGCGCGTACGCTTTTCCTCTGTCTGCCTCGCTGGCTTTATTTGCGGCTGGCATTGCGCCCACAGGCCATTCGGGCGGTTTCGACATCGAAGGCGATGTGCTAGCTAATACTCCGACGAATAATGTCAGCGATTGGGTGACCAATGGCGCAGGCACGGGCGTGGGCGTTTTATCAACGGCGGGTGCGCCGCTTGATGCGATGAACACCTTCCATGCCGTTGACCCGTATGATTCCGCCACTGACAGGGTGATTAACTGTTGCCAGACTGGTGATGACCCTAACACCTGGACCTGGACAAATAAAAAGGCGCTCGGCAAACTCGACATCAATAATGGATTGGTAAGTATTAGGACTGATGCGAATGGTCATTTGTGGGCGATGATTGCGGCTGATCGCCTGTCAACGAGCGGCAACAGCTATCTTGATTTTGAAATTTTGCAAAATACCTTAACGGTTAACGCCAACGGCACTTTTAGTTCGATGGGGCCAGATGGCGGACGCACGGTAGGTGACATCGTCTTGACGCTCGAAGTGACGGGCGGGGGCGGGCAGCCCAACTTTTCTATTCAACGTTGGAGCGGAACGGCTCCTAATTTTTCTTATACTAATCTTACGCCAGCGGCGGGCACGAATTTCTCGGCAAGCAACGTGAGTGGAACTGTGCCCGTGCCTTATGGTGCTTTCGGCTCGACGACTTATCAGCAACTCGCCTTTGCGGAAGCCGCGGTTGATCTCACGGCGTTGCTATCGAATTTCAATCCCTGCCTGGGATTCAAGACGATTCTGATTAAGACCAAATCTTCCCAGTCGCCGACGGCCAGCCTCGATGATTTTGTTGATCCTTTTCAGGTAACACTCGGCACGGTTCCTTTTGTTTCCGTCAACTCGGCTACGGTTTGCGAAGGCAGCGCGGCTACGTTGGCGGCTACAGTCAGTGGAGGAATGTCGCCCTATTCTTATAGCTGGACGGGGCCGGGCGGATTCACGGCGGCGACGCAATCCATCAATGTTTCAACCGCGGGGACTTACACCGTGATAGTGACGAGCGCGCAAAACTGCGCAGGCACTCCGGCGTCAGGCACGCTCACGGTTGATCCGCTGGCAACAGCCAATGCGGGAGCCGACCAGTCAGTCTGCGCTACCAGCCCAAACGTGGCACTCGCCGGCAGCGTGGGCGGTTCAGCCACTAGCGGCATGTGGAGCGGCGGAACCGGCACGTTTACGCCGAATGCGAATACGTTAAATGCGACGTATGCGCCGTCAGCCGCAGAGATTGCGGCGGGTACGGTGACGCTGACCTTGACGACGAACGATCCGACTGGGCCATGCGCTACGACGAGCGATACGGTAGTGATTACGATCAATCCGGCGGCAACTGTCACCGCAGGCGCGGCGCAAACGGTTTGCGCGACGAGTCCGCTGGTGACGCTCGCTGGTTCGGTTGGCGGAGGCGCAAGCTCTGGCGCGTGGAGCGGCGGAACCGGCACGTTCGCACCGAACAATACGACGTTGAATGCAACCTATACGCCTTCGGCAGCGGAGATTGCGGCGGGTTCGGTGACGTTGATGCTCACCACGAATGATCCGAACGGGCCGTGCGGCACCGCCAGCGCGACGATGACGATCACGATCAATCAGGCGGCCACGGTCAATGCGGGAGCCGATCAAACTGTATGCGCCAGCCTGCCAACGGCAACGCTCAACGGCAGCATCAGCGGCAGCACGAGCAGCGGCATGTGGAGCGGTGGCTCAGGGACATTCAATCCGAGTGCGATGGCATTGAACGCGATGTATACGCCATCGGCGACTGAAATTGCGGCAGGCATGGTGACGTTAACCTTGACCTCAAACGACCCGGCGGGGCCGTGTGGCGTAGTGAGCGACACGATGGTGATTACGATTAATCCGGTGGCGACCGCGAATGCGGGAGCCGATCAGATTGTGTGCGCCAGCAATCCTAATGTCTCGCTCGCTGGTTCGTTCGGTGGCGCGGCTACGGGCGCTACGTGGAGTGGCGGTGCGGGCACGTTCAATCCGAGTGCAAGTTCACCGACGGCGGTTTACACGCCTTCAGCGGCTGAGATTGCGGCGGGCATGGTGACATTGACACTGACGACGAGCGATCCAGCGGGGCCGTGCGGCGCGGTAAGCGATCAAGTGTTGATTACGATTCGCCCGCTGGCGACGGCTAATGCCGGAGCCGATATTATTACCTGTCCGTCAAGCCCGATGGTTATGCTGGGTGGTTCAGTCGGAGGTAGCGCGACGGGTGGCACCTGGGCTACGAGCGGTTCGGGTACGTTCACGCCGAACAATGCGACGCTTGGTGCGACTTATACGCTTTCGGCGACTGACATCGCGGCGGGAACCGTGACGTTGACTTTGACGACGACTGGGCCGTGCGCTTCAGCGAGCGATCAGGTCGTGATTACCGTTGGAGCCAGTGCTTCGGCAGGCGCAGGCCCGGATCAAACGGTTTGTGCCAGCAGCCCAATGGTGACACTGGCCGGTTCTATCGGTGGCGCACCTGGCGGCATGTGGAGCGGCGGCACCGGCACGTTTAGCCCTGGCAATACGGTACTCACTCCGACTTATACGCCCTCGGCAGCGGAAATCGCTGCCGGAACGGTAACGCTGACGTTGACTACGGTTGGCGGTTCGTGCGGCACCGCCAGCGATCAGGTCATGATCTTTATCAATCGCGCCGCTGTCGTGAATGCCGGAGCCAATCAAACTGTCTGCGCCACGAGTCCGACCTTACAACTCGCAGGCTCGTTTAACGGCGGCGCGACGAGCGCTGTCTGGACAGGCGGCGCGGGTACATTCAGTCCGAACGCTGCTACGCCTAATGCGATTTATACGCCTTCAGCGGCTGAAATCGCGGCGGGCGCGGTGACGTTGACGCTGACGACGAATGATCCGATGGGGCCGTGTGGCGCGGCGAACGCGCTGATGACGATCACGATCAATCAAGCGGCGACCGTAAATGCGGGAGCTGATCAAGCCGTTTGCGCCAGCAGTCCCGCCATCACGTTGATGGGAGCCTTTGGCGGCACGGCGACGGGCGCTAGTTGGAGCGGCGGCACGGGAACGTTTGCGCCCGGCAACACGACGATGAATGCGGTTTACACACCATCGGCAACGGAAATCGCAGCGGGCACAGTGACGTTGACGCTGACGAGCAGCGATCCGCAAGGGCCGTG
>JANNUY010000689.1:0-2657 GCA_031414155.1 Acidobacteriota bacterium | reverse complement strand
ACTCTCGCCTTTGTTTCAGGCGGGTTCGCCGCTTTATTGGCATTCCAACCCGCTGAAAAACGCCATCAAACAATTATTATTTCTGAGGAGTTTAGAACCATGGCTACCGTTAAAAAATATCTGATTCATTGCTCGAAATGCGCGCAGGACTTTTCGGTCTTCGCGTCGCTTTATCACAGCATCGTTCCCGAAACGTGGATGAAGGACAAGGCCGACAACCACGATTGCAAAGCCTACGCTGATCAAATCGCGAAAGAACGCGCACCGAAGGCGCTCAACCCGATTAAGGCCTCTAAGAAAGGCAAATAATTTTTCATCGCAAAGCCGCATTCAAATTGGATGCGGCTTTGCTTTTTAGGAATCGAACTATATGGCTACCAAAATTACGGTTAATCGAAATGGCTCGCTGCGCGTCGAAGGCGACGTTGAAATTTGTGACGCCGATGGCAATGTTTACGACTTGAACGGACGCACGGCGATTGGCCTGTGCCGCTGCGGACAGAGCAACAACAAACCTTTCTGCGACGGCGCGCACGCCAAGTGCGGCTTTGAATCGGTCGTCGTGGCTACGACATTGCCGCCAATGAAACCAAAAGTATAAACGCGACGAACTTATCATCTATCTCTATTCATACCGATATTCATAGGACGAAACGATCATGAGCCAAACTGCTACTCCCGTTGCAAACTCTGGTTTGCGCGATGTGACTGCCGCTCCCAGCAGCATCTGCTGGATTGACGGCGACGAAGGCATTCTTTCTTATCGCGGATACAACATTCACGATCTCGCTACGCATTGCTCGTTTGAAGAGGTCATCTATTTGCTGTGGTACGGCAAGTTGCCCAACCAGAGCCAGCTCGACGAATTCAAAGGCAAACTCAACGCGAACATGGCCGCGCCGCCCGAAGTGTTGGGCTTGATGATGGCCTTCCCGCAAAACACCGTGCCGATGGCGGCACTGCGTACGGCGGTTTCGGCGTTGGCGTTTTATGACCCTGAAACCAACGACAAGTCGTTCGAAGCCAGCCAACGCAAGGCGATGCGTTTGATGGGACAGACGGCGACGCTGGTGGCGGCGTTCGACAACATTCGCAATGGGCGCACGCCGCTCGCGCCGCGCTCTGATCTCTCGTTCGCCGCGAACTTTCTTTACATGCTCACTGGCAAAGAACCCGATGACATTTCAGAGCGCGCATTCGACATTGCGTTGACGCTGCACGCCGATCACGAATTCAACGCTTCGACCTTCGCCGCGCGCGTGACTGCCGCCACGCTCGCGGATATTTATGCAAGCGTGACTTCGGGGATGGCGGCGTTGAGCGGCCCGCTGCACGGCGGTGCGAATGAACAAGTCATGCGCATGCTGCTCGACGTGGGAACCGTCGAAGGTGCCGAAAAATGGATTCGTACCAAGCTGGCGAATAAAGAAAAGGTGATGGGTTTCGGCCACGCGGTTTATAAAACAGAAGACCCGCGCGCTACGCACTTGCGCCGCATGTCTGAAGAGATCGGCAAGCGTCAGGGCAATACACAATGGTTCGACATGTCGCGCCGCATCGAAGAGATCGTCAAAACCGAAAAGGGCTTGAACGCCAACGTAGACTTTTATTCGGCTTCGACCTATCACCAACTCGGTATCGCGCTTGATCTTTACACGCCGATTTTCGGCATCAGCCGCATGTCGGGTTGGACGGCGCATGTGCTTGAGCAATACGCCAACAACAAACTGCTGCGCCCGCGTTCGGATTATCAAGGCGAACTCGGACTCACGTTTGTGCCGATGGATAAACGCTAGCCGAATTTCAAATTTGAGATTGGAGAATTCGCCATGGCTGACGTAATGCTTTACACCAAACCCGGCTGCCCTTATTGCGCGAAGGCGAAAGCTTGGTACAAAGCGGAAGGCATTCCGTTTGAAGAACGCAATGCGCAAGACGACCTGACCTATCGCAAAGAAATGATCGCCTATTCGGGCGGCGACCCGACAGTGCCGGTCATCGTTGAGAACGGCGTATACAAACAAAGCGGCTGGGAAGGCCGCGGCTGATCGGTGTATTGAGACTGGCAGTTCGCCAGCGTAAGTAAAGCAAGAAACATAAAGAGCGACGGCTTAAAACAGCTTGTCGCTCTTTTGCTTTTTAACCGCCCCTGTCGAACAATCCGCCGCCAAGAAGTAATGAAACATCCGCGAATAAAATTCCTTTGTCCGTTATTCTTTTGTCTGTTGGTTTGCTTTGTCGTTCAAGCCCAGCCACGTTGCGTCATCCGTGTCGAATTGGTCAATCACAACCGTTATGCATACGACACCGCCGAAGAATGCGAGGGCGGATTTCACACCGTGCCGTGGGGGAATTGGGGCGTCAATTCCAACGTAGGCCGCCGCACTGACGCCGATCAATTCAAAGGCTGGAAACAAAACTGCACAGAGACCAAAGTCGAATGGAATAGTTGCAGTGCGCGCCCGCTTTATCGCTCGGCGCAATATCTGAATTTTCCCAGCCGCGACGTTTATATTGGCTATCCGCTGTTTTATCCGTGGCGCGATGTATATGCGTGGAACGATTTTGTGCCGCCTTTCGGCACTGCTTATAACGTAGATCAATACTCGCCCTGCGGTTGGAACAGTTATGGCAGCACGACGTTGACACTGCCTGTA
>JANNUY010000688.1:0-6510 GCA_031414155.1 Acidobacteriota bacterium | reverse complement strand
AGGCGGTACTACATGCTTTTCACAGTTTGTAAGAAGCCCAATAACGCCTCGGTTACTTCGTTCGGACGTTCGAGCTGAACCCAATGGCCTGCATTGTCGAGCAAGACGAGGCCGCGCAAATCAGACAAACGTCGTTGCATGGCTTCAAGACTTTTGCCTTCGCCGAAATACAACACAGGATCGCGTTTGCCTGCAATAAAGAAAGACGGCTGTTCGATGTGCGCGGTTTCGAGTTGCGGCGTCAGGTCAATGTTGCGGTCAATGTTGCGATACCAGTTGATCGGGCCGCGAAAGCCGCTTTGCTGATATTGCGCGACGTAATAATCTAAATCTGCTTCGGTCAACCACGCAGGCAAAATTTCAGGATCAATCATTCCGTCGAGGAACTTGGCAGTTGCGGGCTTAGACGACCTCAGTCCAGTACGCGGAGCGTCAGCCGAAACCGAGTAATAAATCATGCGCAGCGACTTGCGCAGGTCGGCTTCGAGTTCGGCTTCGGCGATGCCGGGTTGCTGGAAATAAACCATGTACCAAAACCTGTCGCCGTAAAATTCCTGCTGCGTCAGCGTACCCTTGCGCCAGCGCGTATAAGGCACGCTCAAACCGGCGACGGCCTTGACGCGCTGAGGATGCAACAGCGCTGTATGCCACGCGACCGGCGCGCCCCAATCGTGGCCGACGACGAGAAAGCGTTGGTGGCCGAGCGCCGTGGCGAGGCCCGCTACGTCACTGGTTAGCTCGACGATGTTGTATGCCTCAATCGCCGCCGGTTTATCGCTGCCGCCATATCCGCGCTGATCGGGTACGGCAACCTGAAAGCCCGCCGCCACCAACGGATCAATCTGATGCCGCCACAGGTACCAACACTGTGGCCAACCGTGTAACAGAATCACCAGCGGCCCGTTGCCTTCAACGACGACGCGCAAGCGGACGCCGTTGGTTTCGATTGTTTGGAAGTTGCGTTGTTTCATAAGGGTGTTCACGCGCATCATCGCCGGACTTTACCAAACCACCGCGGTACGGCGGTCATATATTCGCAGTATTCTGAATTGAATTGCGACTTCAAGTCGCGCTCCTCACGCGCGACGACTAATCTTATTACCGCGCACAAAATTATACTTCCGAACAG
This sequence comes from Acidobacteriota bacterium, assembly GCA_031414155.1. Classification (GTDB taxonomy): domain Bacteria; phylum Acidobacteriota; class Blastocatellia; order RBC074; family RBC074; genus JACPYM01. The sequence goes on along the minus strand of JANNUY010000688.1, from coordinate 5,381 downwards.
GACCGCAACACTGCCGAAGAAAATTGCCCACCCAACCCAAAGCGCAAGTTCAGCGACGTACATCGGGTTGCGGGAAAAGGCATAAGGGCCGCGCATCATCAACAACTTGGGTTTCCAGTCCAATTCGATTCTATCTGGAGCTTCAGCAAAGTAGGTACAGCCCAAAGCGAAGACCCAGATCAAGCAGGCACCTCCCGTGATAATCGGAAACAGCCCAAACAAATTAACGGTACTGGGGTGATTACCTGCCCAACCGTAACGTGTTGTAATGAATGAAATTGCCCAAGGAATCACGCCATGCGCGAACGGGATCGCAACTAACCAAACGATAGGAGCCAGAATAAATGCCGTGTGCCGGGAAAGACTGAACCTGCTTGACGGCTTTTTGTCGGGAACTCCTGTCGTACCCATAATCTTCTCTCTGCCAGCCGTTAGTATTGAATTTAGCTGTGGGCCTCAAGTCATTATTGCGAAAGCACCGCCTGCAACATCGCCTTCGTATAACCCACGTTATAAATCTCGCCGCCGAATCCGCCGCCGCCCGCATTGGCGTATTGCCCGATGATGCTCCCTTCGCGTTCGCGATCGTAATCAATGGCGCGCGGATGTTCGGGATAAAGGCCGCGCGGATATTTTTGCCGTACGAGTTCTTTCATCACTGCGAACATATTCACCTGGCCTTCGTCTAGGAAGACTTCGGTGTAATCAACGTAAGGCTTGCGCACGATGACATTGCGATAATGGACGTGGTTGATGCAATCGCGCGCGCCGAAATATTTCGCCACCGCGACAGGGTCTTCGCCGAGTTCTCGCGTGACGCCGCAATCGAAGGTGATGCCATTCGCGGGACTTTTGACAATGTTGACCAAACGCTTCCAACCATCAAGCGTAGCCATGATTTGTTCAGACCCGCGACTGATTGGCGCGGGCGGATCGTTGGGATGCAAGGCCATACGCACGTTCGATTGTTCGGCGACCGGGATGATGGCTTTGAGGAAGTAAGTAATGTTAGCCCACATTTCTTCGAGCTTGTGCGCGCCTTCTTCAGGTAAAGGTGGCAGGTTCTTGATGCGCTCGTAATCAAATGCCGTCAAGCCCGCACCCGCGCGGCCCAACTCTTGGTAATAGCCTTCGACAATGCGGTGCGCATAAAAGTTATATTCGACGACGGGCAAGCCGACTTTGCCCGCCGCGCGAATGGATTGTTTGACCTGCTCGATTTCCTGGTCGCGTCCGGGCTTGCCAAACAGCGTATTGGGAAAGCCGCCGATCATCATGTTGATAATCGTCAAGCCTCCCGCTTTGAAACGGTCGAGTCGTTCGCGCAAGACTGCTTCTGTCCACGGCATCGGCGGCCCGCCCATCAGCACGTAATCAACGCCAATCTGTTTGACGCGGCGCATGCCTGCGGCATCAATGTCGCCGCGCACGCCCAAACATATGCGAGGCGTACCCGTCGCGACAGGCGGCCACGGTTTGCTTTGGGCGCTTGCCAATGCGGGCGTAACCAACGCGGCAGTGCCTGCGGCTTTCATCATTTCTCGGCGTGACAAATTAACGGTCATAGGTTTTCCTTTTTGCTCACCAAAGCGAAGTAAGCGTCGAATAAAACTTCTCGTGGATTGGGATCAAAAATTTTGGACAGTGTTTCGTTGCACCACGTGCGGATGGCGAATTCATCAATGCCACGCGCGATGGCAAGCTCAACACAAGTTTCGCTCAAGGCGTAACGCAAATAACGATCAAGATTGAGCGGCACGGCGACTTCGATTTCGTGGTATGCGTGCAAGCTCAAACCGTACCGCTCATAACTCAATGCACAAACCTCCATCGCGTAACCCGGCGGTGACGGGTAACGTTGCTTGAACGTTGCGTACCAACGCTCTAAGCGTTCGTCGCCGCGCAGCCGTCGCCCTTCAGAAAAATCGTAGATCACCAACACACCTTCGTTGGTCAACAGGCGGACGGCTTCGGGAAAAAACAAATCAAGGTTCGCGTAATTCAACGAACCCGCCGCCGTCAGCAAATCGAATGTGTTCGCCGCAAAGGGCAGATGCTCGGCGCGCGCTGCGACAAAGTTAGCTCGGTCAGTCACGGCGCGACGATGCTTGAGCATATTTTCAACCGGCTCAATGCCGTAAGCGCAACAGGTGAGCGGAGCCAGCGCCGCCGTCGAAAGCCCTGCGCCGCAGCCCACATCAAGCGCGCGGTTAAAACCTTGCGGCAGGTGTTCGCGCATCGCGGTGATCACCGCTTGATGCACGGGCGGGCGATCATAGGCATAGCCGCGCGCCAAGCGTTCACTGTCATAAAGACTCTCTTTCAGATTCGACGGCATCAGTGAATGAAAACCTCCAACGATTACGTATTCTCGCTGCCCGCCTTGATTTCAACAACGTAATCGCTCTTATCCTGCGTTGATGAGAAAATTCCATCGTGATATAGGCTTAACTCGGATTCAACCACAAGTCCGTCATTTTCTGAAGATCATCATCGTCAGGGAGAGTTTATGCACCCAAAATTTCGTTCGGCAGTCGCGGCTTTCGGAGCCGACGTGTCAGCCAAGCTGTCGAACCTCGCCGCGCATGGCGAGCCAGAAGATCAACTGCGCGCGCCGCTCGAAAAGCTGATCTTGGCCTTCGCTGAAATGTGCGGCATCCCGGCCAAAGAGATCGCCGCCGTAGGCGAAACTGCCTTAGCCGAATTGAAGACCCGGCCTGATTACGCCGTGACGATTCGCCACACGCTCACCGGTTTTATCGAAATCAAAGCGCCCGGCAAAGGCGCTGACCCGCGCAAGTTTAGAGACAAACACGACAAACAGCAGTGGGAAAAACTGCAATCGCTGCCGAACCTGCTTTACACCGACGGCAACGAATTCAGCCTCTGGCGCAACGGCGAATTGACGGGCGCGATCATACGGCTCACTGGCGACATCGAATCTGCCGGAGCCGCGCTTGAAGCACCCGCGAGCTTGCAAGGGTTGTTTGAAGACTTTTTTCGCTGGCAACCTATCGCCCCCACCAACGCCCATCAACTCGCCGAAATCAGCGCGCGCCTGTGCCGATTGTTGCGGGATGAAGTGACCGAACAACTCGCGCTCAACAGTCCGGCATTGACGGCGCTGGCGACCGACTGGCGCAAGCTGTTGTTTCCCGAAGCTACGCCGGAACAGTTTGCTGACGGTTATGCCCAAGCCGTGACCTTCGGTTTGTTGATGGCGCGGGCGCGCGACATTGAACTAAGTGCCGGTCTCGATCACGTAGCCAAACAACTCACGGAAACCCATTCGCTGATCGGCGCGGCGTTACGGCTGCTGACCGACGATGTGAAAAATCAGGAGACGTTGAAAACTTCGCTCGGCACTTTGACGCGCGTGCTGGATGCCGTGCATTGGCCCGCGATTAGCAAAGGCAAGGCCGATGCGTGGCTCTATTTTTATGAAGACTTTCTCGCGGTTTATGACAACGAATTGCGCAAGAAGACCGGCTCTTATTACACGCCGCCCGAAGTCGTCAGCGCGATGGTGCGATTGACGGATGAAGCCTTGCGCAGCCGGTTTCAGCAAGGCGCAGGCTTCGCTTCACCGGCAGTAACGGTGGCTGATCCCGCGATTGGCACAGGTACGTTTTTGCTGGGCGTGTTGAGGCAGATTGCCGAGACTATCGAAAAGGATCGAGGCGAAGGCGCTGTGCCAATGGAAATAAGCGCTGCCGTTAATCGTCTCGTCGGATTCGAGATGCAACTGGGACCGTTTGCCGTAGCGCAATTGCGCATCCTCGCGGAACTCGCAGCACTTACCGGAAATGCAAAAGCCACACCACGCCTGTTTGTCACCGATACGCTCGGCAATCCTTACATTGAGGAAGAGTGGATTCCGGGCATGCTTGGCACGATTGCCCAATCACGCAAAGAAGCGAACAAGATCAAACGTGATGAGCCGATCACCGTCGTCATCGGCAATCCACCTTATCGTGAAAGGGCGAAAGGCTTGGGCGGCTGGATTGAATCAGGCAGTCGAAATTCATCGGAAGCTGCGCCACTCAGCGCCTGGATGCCGCCCGTCGCGTGGGGCGTCAGCGCGCACGCCAAGCACTTGCGCAATCTGTATGTTTATTTCTGGCGCTGGGCGACTTGGAAGGTCTTCGATCAAAACCCGCAAGCTGATTCAGGCATCGTCTGTTTCATTACGGTGGCAGGCTTTCTGAATGGACCGGGCTTTGAACGGATGCGCGATTATTTGCGCCGCACCGCCTCAGAAGTTTGGGTCATTGACTGTTCGCCCGAAGGCCATCAGCCCGAAGTGAACACGCGCGTCTTTGAAGGCGTGCAGCAACCGGTTTGCATCGTGTTAGCTGCGCGTCCGAAAGGAACCAAACCTGACACGCCCGCCGATGTTTATTTTCGTGCGCTGCCTGCCGCACATAGACAGGACAAGTTTAAGGCGTTGGGCAAAGTGCGGCTTGACGGCAAAGGTTGGTCGAAATGCTCGACTGATTGGCGCGCGCCGTTTTTGCCTACGGCGAAAGGCGCGTGGCCGACTTATCCGGCGCTGACTGAATTGTTCGACTATAACGGCTCTGGCGTGATGCCGGGTCGCACGTGGGTGATTGCTCCTGACCATGAGTCGTTAGAGCAACGCTGGCAAATACTGATCAATGCGTCTGCTGATAAAAAAGAAGCGTTGTTTCATCCGCACTTACGCGGCGGGAAACTAGGCGACAAACACAGTCAGAAGATTGTGAAAAGCGGGCTGGCTAATCACGAAGCGCGAACGATAGCAGTCGCCAATGATCGCAAGCCTTGCATTGCGCCGGTGCGTTACGGCTTTCGTTCGTTTGATCGGCAATGGATCATTCCTGACAACCGGCTTATCAATCAGCCGAATCCCGAATTGTGGGAAGCGTATTCCGAAGAGCAGGTTTATCTGACTGCATTGGCTAGAACGTCGCCTTCATCCGGCCCAGCAATAACTTTCACAGGGTTGATTCCTGATTTGGATCATTACAAAGGGTCGTTCGGCGGACGTGTGTTTCCGCTTTGGCGCAACGACGAAGCCGACGAGCCGAATATTCCCGCGCACTTGTTGGCATTGCTCAAACGGCGCTATCGCCGTGAGGTGAGCGCCGAAGAATTATTTGCTTACGTTGCGGCGATTGCCGCGCATCCTGCTTTTACCGAACGCTTTCAAAAAGAACTGATACAGCCGGGACTGCGGATTCCGATAACTACCAATGCCGCTAAATTTACGGCGGCAGTGGAACTCGGGCGCACGGTCATCTGGCTGCATACCTTTGGCGAACGATTCGTTGATGCGAAAAGGAACCGTCCGTTTGGTGCCCCCCGTTTGCCCGGTGCAGCCGCTCCGCGCATTTCAGTTA
>JANNUY010000687.1:0-4901 GCA_031414155.1 Acidobacteriota bacterium | reverse complement strand
GCAAGCGATAAGCGATGTTGTCATAAACCGACAAGCTATCGAAAAGCGCGCCTTCCTGAAACACCATCCCAATTTTCTGGCGCACCTGCATTAATTCTTCTTCGCGCATTTTTGTGATGTCTTCGCCGTCCACGAAAATTTGCCCGTCGTCGGGTTTAATCAGCCCTAAGACCAAGCGGCAAATCGTAGACTTGCCCGTGCCCGATCCGCCCATCACGATTTTGGATTCGCCATAACGCACATTAAAGCTCACGTGGTCGAGAATTACTCGATCACCGTAAGCGAGATATACGTCGCGGAATTCGATAGCGTTAAGAAAACGATTGCGCACGTTAGACATAACAAGATTACTGAGCTAGCAGGGTCGTCAATAATAACTTGGATAACAAAAAATCCGCCGCGATAATTAACAGCGAAGATAAAACCACTGATTGCGTGGTAGCGAGACCTACGCCCACCGTGCCGCCGGTCGTGGTCATCCCTTTATGACAACCGATGACTGAAATAATAAATCCAAACACTGTGGGTTTTATCAGTCCGGCAATGATTTCATTGAACGTTACCGCCGTTTTAGCAGAAGCCAGATAAACTGAAGCCGGTTGATGTAATAACGAAACCGACATCAGCATACCGCCCAGCGTACCGACCAGGTCGCAAATGACGGTCAGTGCCGGAGCCATTGTGACGAGCGCGATAATGCGCGGCGTGACAAGTTTCTTAATCGGGTCAGTGCCGAGCGCGCGCATTGCGTCAATTTGCTCGCTGACCAACATCGAACCGATTTCTGCCGCGATGCCTGAACCCACACGCCCGGCCAGCATCAAGCAGGTCAGCACGGGACCGAGTTCACGAATCAGACTGGTGATGACCAATTGACCGGTGACACTTTGTACCCCGAATTTTTGCAGCGTATTCGCCGAATTCAACGCCAGTACGGCACCTGTGAAAAACCCGGTGAGCGTAATGATAGCCAGACTGCCTACGCCCAGCACATCCATTTGCCGTAACATTTCGGGGGCGTAACGCGGCGCTTTGGTCAAGCCGCGCAAGACACGCCACACGAGCAGGGTAACCTCTTGAATTTGAGATACAGCGCGAATGAAAGGGTTCATGCAGAAAAGAAATCAGTGCGACCGCAACGAGCCTTTATGTATAGCTTTCGTCGCTTGATTGCGATAACCGATGCGGATGTCGTGTTGGTAATGCCTTCGCTTAAGTCGTGGCAATGATGCGTTTTTTAAGGGGTCAAATCAAGCAGGGCAGCAAGTTACTGGCGCGTTGCCGAAGACTCAGTGGTCGCAGCGCTATTCAGCCGTGCGCGTTCTAGCAGCGAACGGGCTTGCGGCATTTCAGCGAGGGCGGCTAGCACTTGCGGATCGTGTTCGAGCAGAAAACGTTCGCCGATTTCGATGCCATAAGCCGCCGTCATCAGTTCAGCGCGCAAGCGGCGGCGAATCGCTTCGGTTTGATTGAGCAGGCGCGCCTCAAAAGGCCGCCACGCGGGCGTCGTGCGCAGGTATTCACGAAAGGCCGCAAGGATTTCTTCGTTGATGGGAAACTCAGCGCCGCGCGGGCTATCACCATGCGTGGTTTGCGTGACCTTATACGCTGCTAACTCTGGGCGCGGGCTGGCGATCAATTGGCGCGCGAATTCAAAACAGGCGTCGCGCAAGCGGTAATCCGGCTCGGCTGCCGGTGCGAGCTTGTCGGGCGTGATGCCTCCGCCGCCGTGCAAGGCGCGATGCGTGGGGGTGAAAAACGTTTGGCCTGCGGGCGGGGTCGTGGGTTTGTGATTTGGCCCGCCGCGCCGTTCGGCGTAATAGTCATAAAAACTCAGTCCGCCATATTCGCGCTGAATCGAACGTCCGCTCGCCGTGTAGTATTTCGCGGTGGTCAGCAACAACCCAGTGCCAGCGGGCAAGGGGAAAACGGTTTGTACCAAGCCTTTGCCGAAACTCGGAGTGCCGACGATCCAGCCGCGATCCTGATCTTGCATCGCACCGGCGACGATCTCTGAGGCCGACGCCGAATCGCCGTCAATGAGTACGACCAAGGGCAGATTTTCAGGCGTCGCGTTGTCAGAAACGTGTTTGCGTCGAGCGCGCGCGTCTTTGACCGAAACGATTTCAGTGCCGCTGGTTAAAAAGAGTTCTGACACCTCAATCGCCTGCCGCAACAATCCGCCGGGGTTGCGCCGCAAGTCGAGAATCAACGAACGCAAGTTATCTTTTTTGAGTGCATCCAGCACATCGCGCAACTCGTCGCTCGTTGTCTGGTTGAATCCGCCCGTCAACGCGATGTAACCCACGTCAGACGGCAACATGTAATGATTGCGCACCGAAGGGAAAGGCACCTCAGCGCGTTCGATGTCGAGCGATAAAGGTTCAGCGACGCCTACGCGTTCGACGGTCAGGGTGACCGATGTGCCCGCTTTGCCGCGTACGTGTTTGAGCGCATCGCCCTGCGTCCAATCCTGCGCGGCGATGCCGTCCACGCTGAGCAGCGCGTCGCCGTAACGCAATCCGGCTTTATCGGCGGGCATGCCGGGCATCACGCCCAACACATAAAGGCGTCCGTTGCGTTGATTGATCGTGACGCCGATGCCGTCGAACTTGCTGTTCTGTTCGTTGCGCATCTCGCCGAATTCGCGCCAGTCGAAAAAATTCGAGTGCGGATCAAGCGCGTGCAACATTCCGCTCAACGCGCCTTGCGTGACGCGGTCGCGTGCAGGCGTCGTGACGTAATTTTCATCGAGCAATTCGAGGGCTTTGGTGAAAGCGCCGGTTACGATTTCACCAGCCTGAGCGTTTTTGGTATTGGTGTTGTTGTTGGCAATTTCGCGTAATCGTGCGGCGCGGCGGCGTTCTAGCAAGCCTCCGGCCACGGTAGCCATTACTAACAACACGATGGAAAGCCACAACAACTTACGCGGCATAATAAAACTCAAAATCCAATTCGGAATAAAGCCAGCTCAGAATAAAGATGGTTGTTCGATCAATTCCGCCGGTTCGATGACCGGCATCGCCAGCAAGCGTTTCAGGTGATTGGCCGACGCGGGCGAATGTCCCTGAAAGTGATTGTTGAAATATCCGTCAATCAGCGGCACGGCTTGGCGCAATGTCGTCAGCGCCTCTGCCCAAGCCGCCAACTCGTCGTCGCGGTTAAGCTGCACACGCGAGTAATCAGTCAACGAACGCGGCCCCAGCCAGCGCACATACGCGAACGCCGCATCTTTCACCGCCGGATGCTGCATCAACTCGAATATCAATTCACGCGGAATCCACTGGCTATCGGTCAACGCCAGCGCGACGCCATTGGTTCGCAATAATTCAAGCGTAACTTCGCCGTTCTCATTTAACAGCCAATGACGATCACGAAATTCTATGGCAAAGCGCAAATCGCGCGGCAACCCGACCAGAAACTTTTCTAAAGCACTCATCACGCGCGGCGACAAATCAGGCGGGCATTGTATCAGCAACGTACCCAACGCCGCATCCAGCCCGCGCACCCGCTCGCAAAACTGCTTCATCACCTCAGTGCAATCAACCAACCGCGCCTCGTGTGTCACGGCCTGCGGTACCTTCAGCGCGTAGCGAAACCCGGCGGGCGCGCTCTTGCGCCACTTAACGATAGAGGCCGCCGACGGCACGGCGTAAAAGCTGGAATCAATTTCTACGGTATCGAACGCCTTGACGTATTTCGGCAAATAATCAGCCGCCCGCGTCCCCGACGGGTAAAATCCGCCGAGCCATGCGTCGTAATTCCAACCTTGAGTGCCGATGTGCAAGCGATTCATAGATGAAAGCTAATTGGTTGAAGCAAGCCGAGGCAGTAGGTCAACTGTTAGTCCGTTACTTCCAATTTTCATAACGCAGGTTCGGGATGGCGTGAAAGTCTTTGTCAGAGCTCAGCAAGATCAATCTATGGCGCAATGCAATGGTGGCAATGAGTGCGTCAACGGTTTCCAATTTTATGCCGCTCTTTCGCATATCGAGTTGTAAGTCTGCCGCATTCAAACCATCCGTGGCGTCCAGTTCAAAGCACTTCATATCCTGCCGTAAGTTTTCCCACTCTTGCCGGTTCGCAATCGCGCGTGGCAACAGGCTCATACCCAAAACGGATTCGGTCACGACGGGAACCGTTACCGAAAAGTGATGGCCTGCCGCCATTGCGGTAATTACCTTTTGCCTCAAGGGGTGATGCAGCGTCACCAACGTAGAAGCGTGGTTGGTATCAAGCAGGTAATGGGCCATTTCACAGATGCTCCTCAGCGAGTCGGTTGGCGACGGTGGTGGCTTTCATCTCTGCTTCCACCACGTCCCATTGGCGGTTCCATTCCTGTTCGTCAAAGGGTTCGTTCGGGTCTTCCGCTGCAATGCTGGCTGAGAGGTATCGCATCATTCCTTCCCTCGAAGCCCGTAGTTCCGCTTCGCTAAACACATTGCGCGGATTCGGCGGCGTGGCTTGAATGCGTTCAACCAATCGCAGCAGCGAATCATCTGCCGCTTCAGCATTCAGGTCAGGCGCGACGGGAGCAGGCAAGGCTACCGCCAATAACGTAGCTGCCGCTTCATCTGCCGAGCGCCGTGATGTTGCGGCGTAATCCTGCAAGCGCGTCGCCAGCGGTTCAGACAAGGTAATCGTTAAACTCATTGCGTTTCCTCCTTTATTCTTTCGGCGCAGCCGGTGCAATGTTCGGCAGTATAAAAAGGATGGGCAGAAACGCCAAAGCTGAAATGGTTAGTGAATGAGACCGCGCTGACGTTCGCTGATTTAGCTACCAGCCCGCGCGGTCTCGGTTGATTTTTGGAAGCAGTTACCCGCCTCGCTGCCATTCTTATGGGGAAGCCGCACTGGACTCCCTGTGTACGCTCGATGCAATCGCTTACACCGACTCTGAC
>JANNUY010000686.1:0-3039 GCA_031414155.1 Acidobacteriota bacterium | reverse complement strand
CAAAACTTGATCCATTTTGATAACTCCTTTCGGCGCTAGTGGGGCGCAACCGCACCTGCCGCAGGTGCAACGCTCGCGGGCACAGCCGTCGTTTCCGGCAAAAAGTAAAACGTCAAACCGAGAATGATATAGACCGCCAGCAACAAGACGCCTTCCATCCAGTTCGATTCGCCGTCTTGTACGATCAGCGTCATCACCGCGACTGCGGCGACGACGGCGACGACTTCGAGAATGGTGAAGTGCAAGTCCATCGGCTTGCCGAAAGCGTAGCTCGCAAAAACCAGCACGGGCGCTACGAATAAGGCGACTTGCATGCTCGAACCGATGGCGATGTTGATGGCTAAGTCCATCTTGTTTTTGAGCGCCATCAAGACTGCCGTTGAATGTTCCGCCGCATTGCCGATGATGGCGACGAGAATGACGCCGACGAAAATCTCGGTCAGTCCCAACTGATGCGAAGCCGCTTCGACTGCGCCGACGAGGAATTCGCTCATCAAGGCGACAAACGCCGTAGCCACCAACAACGTCACGACCGAGCGCGTCTGGCTCCAGCCGTGCGTGCCGATGGCTTCTTCTTCCTCTTTTTCCATATTGCCGACGTAAAGATGCGCGTGTGTCTTGAGCGAAAAGATCAAACTCAGCACGTAAACGATAATCAAAACGATGGCGATTTCGAGGCTCAGGTTTTGTTCGCGTTCGGCGGGATAGTTGCGCACGATCAAGTGAAAGATCGCGGGCAACAACAACGCAATCGCCGACAGCGCCAGCATCGTCGAACCCAATGCCGCCGCTGTCGCATTGAATTTCTGGCGCGGGAATTTCACGCCACCCGCAATAATGCTCAAGCCCAGCACGAGCAGAATGTTGCCGATGATCGAACCCGTGATCGAAGCCTTGACGACCTCAAACAAGCCTTTGCGCAACGCCATCAGCGCGATAATCAACTCAGCCGCATTGCCAAACGTAGCGTTCAACAATCCGCCGATCCCCTCGCCCAGCTTTTCGGCCAGATGTTCGGTCGCGCGTCCCATCCAACCGGCGAGCGGAATGATCGCCAGCGCCGAAGCTGCGAAAATCATGATCGGATTGGCGTGCGTGAATTCGAGTACGGCGGCGATGGGGACGAACACCAACAACAGGTTCATCAGGTTTTGCGGCGCGAATAAGTCTTTTAGCATAGCGGCGGCGAGTATTTGCTCCTTGAAGATTATGGGATGCGGTTACGACGACGGCAATTATAAAGAGACGTTCGCGCAAAGCAATTGCCAGAGTTGGTCAAGCCGAAGCGGTTTTGTTACTCTCGTGTCTCCCTCAAATTCGCACGTTTCCCCATCTTCGACCCGCATCCATTTTCAGAAGGAGAACACGATGAAAAGAATTCTATCGCTCGCATTCGCGCTCAGTTTGCTGTGCGCCTTTGCGCTCACGACCACCGCGCAAACCAAACGCCGTACGACGACGAAAAAGCGTCCGGTGATGACCAGGACTGCTGCGGCCAGTGAGCCCACAGCACCGCGTATTGCCGTCGGCACCCAAATGAAAATCCGGTTGAACGGCGCGATTGATACCAAAAACTCAGCAGATGGCGACAGGTTCACAGCTACGGTGTTGACGCCTTCGGCACAGGCCGATGCCACCATCGAAGGCCATATCGCCAAAGTGCAACAATCAGGTAAGTTCAAAGGCCGCACGTCGTTGGTGCTGTCGTTCGACACGATTCGCTATACCAACGGTGCTTCGCGCGCGATGGGAGCGCAGGTCGTCAAAGTTTACGGCGAAGATTCCGCCAAGAAGATTGACGACGAAGGCAACGTGCAAAGCGGCAATCGTACTGAGACTACGGTTAAACGTACCGGCGGCGGAGCAGCGGCTGGCGCGATCATCGGAGCGATCGCGGGCGGCGGCAAAGGCGCAGCCATCGGTGCGGCCATTGGCGCAGGCGTCGGCGCGGGGTCGACTTACATTCAAGGCAGCAGCAAGGTCAAACTCGACGCAGGCACTGAGATTTTGATTAAAACCACCCGCTAATCTGATTGCGGAGTGCGGATTTCAGATTGCGGATTGGACTGCAATTGCGAATCCGCACTCCGCACTCCGCACTCCGCAATGATTGACAGATATTCTCGCCAAACCCTTTTCCCCGGCATCGGTAAAGCAGGACAGGAAAAGTTGCTCGCTAGCCGCGTCGTGCTGATTGGTTGCGGCGCGCTTGGCAGCATGCACGCCGAGATGCTGGCGCGCGCAGGCGTGGGCTTTCTGCGACTCGTTGACCGCGATTTCATCGAACCATCCAACTTGCATCGGCAGGTGATGTTCGACGAAAGCGATGCCGCCGCCGCTTTGCCCAAAGCCGTAGCCGCCGCTGCCCGCATCGCCCGCATCAATTCCGACGTGACGACTGAGCCGGTCGTCAAAGACGTGAATTACGCCAACGTTGAAGACCTCATCCGCGATGCCGACGTGATCGTGGACGGGACCGATAATTTTGAAATCCGCTACCTGCTCAACGACGCCGCGATTAAGCTCAACAAGCCGTGGGTTTATGGCGCGGCGGTGTCGTCTTATGGCTTGCAGATGACCATCCGCCCCGGCCTGACGCCGTGTTTGCGCTGCATCTTTCCCGAAGCGCCCCAGCCGGGCACGTCGCCTACGTGCGACACGGCGGGCGTGATCCTACCAATCATCGCGGCGGTCTCGTCTTATCAAGTCGCCGAAACGCTAAAGCTGCTGACGGGCCAAGCCGACAAGCTGCACGGTGCGTTGATTCAATTCGATCTCTGGCAAACGTCTTACACCAAGCTCAAGCTGCGCGAACCCATCCAGGATTGCCCGGCCTGCGCGCTGCATCGTTACGAATTCCTCAACGCCCGCAGCGGTCAACTCGCCGTCACGCTTTGTGGACGCAACGCCGTACAAATCACGCCCGCCACGCCTCACGCGCTCGACCTCGCCAAACTCAGCGAACAACTTAAAGACTTGGGCGAAGTGAGCTACAACCAGTTTTTGCTGAAGTTCAAAACCGGCGAACAAGAGATGACG
>JANNUY010000685.1:0-2965 GCA_031414155.1 Acidobacteriota bacterium | reverse complement strand
GCGATGGCTTGCAGCGTTTTAGCTTCTTCCAGCGATTCCACCAGTTTTTGATAGCTTTCTGCGTTTTGCACTACGAGCTTGGCTTTGCCATTGACCGTTAGCATGACCGGACGACCAGATGTTTCAAGTTGGTCAACGAACTCATTGGGATGATCGGTGAAATCTGACAGCGTTTGAGTTTCTTCGATTAGGTCTAGCATATTTCTTTTACCTCACTCGTCGCATTTTCTAACTCACGCGTGATGTTCCTGCAAACTCACGACGCTCATCTTGTCCTGCCGCAACGAAGCAATCGCACTAACCGCCGCATTCGCTCCGGTCAGCGTCGTGAACGTGACCACGTTGTATTGCATCGCGGCGCGGCGAATGGCGCGTTCGTCGTAATAAGACGTTTTGCCGAGCGGTGTGTTGACGATCAGGTCAATCTCGTCGCTCTTGATGAGGTCTACGACGTTGGGGCGGCCTTCATTCACTTTGAAAACTTTTTCGGTAGGCACGCCAGCGTCAGTCAAAAAGCTCGCAGTGCCGCGCGTAGCGACGATGCGGAAGCCGAGATCATGTAAGCGTTTGGCTACGCGGAGGGCGTTCTTTTTGTCGCTATCGTTGACGCTGATGAAGGCCGTGCCTTCTTTGGGAAGGTTGGCATTCGCGCCGAGTTGGGCTTTGGCGAAGGCGGCGCCGAAGGTGGTGGCCATACCCATGACCTCACCGGTCGAACGCATTTCGGGGCCGAGTACGGGATCAACGCCGGGGAATTTTGAGAAGGGGAAGACGGGGCTTTTGATGAAAAAGCCGTCTACGGTAAGTTCGTCGGGCAGGTTGAATACGGCGAGCTTGCGTCCGGTCATCAGGCGCGCGGCGATTTTGGCGAGCGGGACGCCTGTGGCTTTTGCCACAAAGGGCACGGTGCGCGAGGCGCGAGGGTTCACTTCCAGCACGTAAACAATATCGTCTTTGATGGCGAATTGAATGTTCATCAGGCCAACGACGCTGAGCGCCTTGGCGAGTTGCCGCGTGTAACGGCGCATGGTTTCAAGGTGTTCGGGCTTGACCATATAAGGCGGCAAGACGCTCGACGAATCGCCGGAATGGATGCCCGCTTCTTCGATGTGTTCCTGAATGCCGCAAATCACTACGCGTTCGCCGTCAGCCAGCGCGTCAATGTCCACTTCAAAAGCGTCTTCCAAAAAGCGATCAACGAGGATGGGCTTTTCGGGCGAAGCCTCGACGGCGGTTTTCATGTATTGCTCAAGCGAAGTTTCGTCATAAACAATCATCATCGCGCGTCCGCCCAACACGTAACTGGGGCGAACTAAGACGGGATAACCAATCGAAGCCGCGACGCGCTTGGCTTCGTCAACGTTGACCGCCGTGCCGTTGATCGGTTGCGGAATGTTGAGATCGGCGATGAGTTTGCCGAAACGCTTGCGATCTTCGGCTAAATCAATTGCGTCGGGCGAAGTGCCGATGATGGGCACGCCAGCGTGGTGCAAGCGCATCGCTAAGTTCAACGGTGTTTGTCCGCCGAATTGCACGATGACGCCTTCGGGTTTTTCGAGTTCGACGATGTGCATCACGTCTTCAAACGTGAGCGGCTCGAAATACAACCGGTCGGACGTGTCGTAATCGGTCGAGACGGTTTCAGGGTTGCAATTCACCATGATTGTCTCGAAGCCGTCTTCTTTGAGCGCGAACGCGGCATGGCAGCAGCAATAATCGAACTCGATGCCTTGCCCGATGCGGTTGGGGCCTGAACCCAAAATCATGATCTTGCGGTTATCGGTCGGCGCGGCTTCGCATTCGCTTTCATAAGTCGAATACAAATACGGCGTGAAAGATTCGAACTCAGCGCCGCAAGTGTCTACGCGCTTATAAACGGGGCGGATGTTCGCGGCTTTGCGCTTGGCGCTGAATTCGTCTTCGGTCGTACCGATCAAGTCGGCGATGCGCGCGTCTGAGAAGCCCATCCGCTTGGCGCGCAGCATCAGTTCGGCATCGCACGACGCGAGGTCTTCCTGTTTGATCTCGTCTTGCATGCGCACAATTTGTTCGAGTTGATTCAAGAACCACGGATCAATGCCGGTGAGTTCCTGCATCTCGTCCGCCGTCCAGCCGCGCTCGAAACCGGCGTGTAGATAGTGAATGCGTTCAGAGTTCGGAATGATGAGTTTGCGGCGCAAGGTCTCGTCGTCTACGTGACCGACGTAGGGCGACCCGCGCCGTTCGAGCGAACGAACGCCTTTGAGGAAAGCCTCTTTGAAGGTGCGGCCAATTGCCATGACTTCGCCGACCGATTTCATCTGGGTGCCGAGTTGGTCTTCGACGCCCGCGAACTTTTCAAAAGCCCACTTGGGAATTTTGACTACGACGTAATCAATCGTCGGTTCAAACGACGCCGGAGTTTTCTTGGTGATGTCGTTCGGGATTTCGTCGAGCGTGTACCCAACCGCGAGCTTGGCGGCGATCTTGGCGATGGGAAAACCTGTGGCCTTTGACGCCAACGCCGATGAACGCGAGACGCGCGGATTCATTTCGATAATGCGCAGGCTGCCGTCCACGGGGCTGACGGCGAATTGAATGTTCGAGCCGCCGGTTTCTACGCCGACCTTGCGAATGATCTTGATCGCGGCGTCGCGCATCAGTTGGTATTCGCGGTCGGTCAGCGTTTGCGCGGGCGCGACAGTAATCGAATCGCCGGTGTGTACGCCCATCGGATCGAAGTTCTCAATCGAACAAATGATGACGACGTTGTCGGCCAGATCGCGCATCACTTCGAGTTCGTATTCCTTCCAGCCGATGATGGATTCTTCGACGAGGATTTCGCTGATGGGGCTGGCCGCCAAGCCGCGTTCGCAAATCTCTTCAAACTCTTCGTAGTTATAAGCAATGCCTCCGCCCGTGCCGCCGAGCGTGAACGCAGGGCGGATGATGATCGGAAAATCAATTTCTTCAGCGGCGGCGTTGG
>JANNUY010000684.1:0-3433 GCA_031414155.1 Acidobacteriota bacterium | reverse complement strand
GCGCGTCGCCACACCGAAGACCTGAGCAAAGGCGTCAACACAGGCGCGCTCAAAGATACGCAAGCTGAAATCGAAGCGCGCGATCACCGAGACAAAACGCGCGCCGATTCGCCGCTGGTGATGGCAGCTGACGCGGTTTATCTGGATTCATCCACACTGACAATTGAAGACGTCGTTGCGCACATACTGCAAATCGTGGCAACGCGAATGGCTTCGGGCAAATGAATTGTCACAAAGTCTGGCTTACGCAGAAATTAGCCACAGAGTCACCGAGACACTGAGCGAAGCAAAGAAGTTCACCAAACTTGAGAAACATTTCTGTGACTTTGTGCCTCTGTGGCAATGATTCCAATGTTTTGCGTATCACCGCGTAGTCGTGCGCGTTGCCTCATTCGTCATAAGCAAAACGCCCGCGATCAATAGCAAGGCTCCGGCTATGCGCGTGGGGCTAATGGGTTGTTGCGGCATGCTCAGCCAACCGAAATGATCCAGCGCCAGCGCCCCAATCAACTGACCGGCGATTACCGTGGCAGAAAAAGTGCTCGCGCCCAAACGCGGCACGGCTAATAACGCAATCGTCACGAATGCCAGCCCTACCAATCCGCCGCACCAAGCCCACCAGGGAGCTTGGGTCGCGCCGCGCCAATTGCCCTCGTCGCCGCGCCAGACAGTGATGAACATCAGCAGCGCGCAAGAGAGAGCGCCGATTCCAAAACTAATCAGGGAGCTATACGTCGGGTTTAAGACGAACTCCCGCATTTTGGCATTCATCGCTGCTTGTCCCGGAATAATCATCGCAACGATCAACGAGATTGCCAGCCAGGTTAGTTTCATAACGCGCTCCTTTACCAAAACAGGGCGTCTCGTTTGCTGAAACGCGAGACGCCCTGTGATTTACCACGGTAACGCTTCGCCCATGTGAATGTATGCGCCCGTCGGCCCGTCTTCATCCAACGTAGCCAACGCCACTGAAGTTTTCGCGCCGTCCACCAATTCCATCGGCGCCGTTTCGCCGCCCATATCGGTTTTCACCCAACCAGGATGCGCCGCGTTGACCTTGATCTTGGTGTCTTTGAGTTCCGTCGCCAAGTGTACGGTGAACATATTCAATGCCGCTTTCGAGGCGTTATATGAAGTGTGCGTCGGCACGCTCGGCCCAATCGGCGAATCAGGATCGCTGTTTAACGACAACGAACCGAGGATGCTGGTCAGGTTGACGATGCGCCCGGCTTCGCTCTTTTTGACCAATGGCAACAAGGCTTGCGTGAGTTCGATCACGGCGAAGACATTCGTCTCAAACGTAGCGCGCCAGTTGGCGATAGGCGCAGCCGAAATCGGCACGCCGTAATCCAACAAGACGCCTGCGTTGTTGATGAGAATGTCGAGCTTGCCAAATTTGTCTTCGATAAACTTGGCAGCATTGGCGAACGTCGCCGCGTCGCTCATATCCAGATGCAAGAACTGCGCGTCCACACCTTCGGCTTGCAAAGTCGCCGTTGCTTCAGCGCCGCGCTTTTCGTCACGCGCACCCACCAGAATCGTCACGCCTTGTGCGCCTAATTGGCGCGCGGTTTCAAAGCCGATGCCTTTGTTGGCTCCGGTAATTAAGGCTACTTTTTTCTCCTGCATATAATTACTCCTTATCGAAATTTGCTTTCATGTTATTGACCGCCGCCGTTACGATTTTTTTTCGACGCGGGCGGCGCAGATTTCACGTTTGTCACACCGCTTTCATTTTTGCCTTGCGGCTTTTATCTTTTTTCCCGCAACGGTTGATTTTAGCGATGAGGTTTATCAACCGCTCGACAAACAAACATCCAAACGAAATTTTTTCAAGGGGAGCAAATGGAACAACGCAAGCTGGGGCAAGCAGGCTTAACCGTATCGGCGTTAGGGCTGGGTTGCATGGGAATGAGTTGGGCATACGGCACGGCGGACGAAACCGAATCTATCGCCGTCTTGCACGAAGCGCTCGAACGCGGGTTGAATTTTTTCGACACGGCGGAAATGTACGGGCCGTATGAAAACGAAAAGCTGTTAGGCAAGGCGTTTAAGGGCAAGCGCGATCAAGTCATTCTCGCCACCAAGTTCGGTTTCAATATCGTCGAAGGCAAAGTTGTCGGCACGAACAGTCGCCCTGACAATGTCAAAGCTGTCGCTGACGCTTCGTTGCAACGGTTGGGCACTGATTACCTTGATCTCTTTTATCAACACCGCGTAGACCCCGACGTGCCCATCGAAGACACTGTCGGCGCGCTGGCCGAACTCGTCGCGGCGGGCAAGGTGCGTTATCTCGGTTTGTCAGAAGCGGGCGTTGAAACGATTCGCCGCGCGCACGCCGTGCATCCGATCAGCGCGCTGCAATATGAATACTCGTTGTGGGAACGCGAAGCTGAACTCGACATTCTTCCCGTCGCGCGCGAACTCGGCATCGGCTTCGTGCCGTTCTCTCCGTTGGGGCGCGGCTTTTTGACGGGGCAATACACCAGCCTTGACGACTTTGAAGCAGGCGATTGGCGGCGCACTAATTCTCCGCGCTTCAACGAAGACAACCTCGCGCGCAATCTGAAACTCGTCGAAGCCGTCAAGGAACTCGCTGCACAAAAAGGCATCAAGGCCGGTCAACTCGCGCTGGCCTGGGTGTTGCATCAAGGCGCAGACATCGTGCCGATTCCGGGTACGAAACGATTGGCTTATCTGCGCGAAAACCTTGCGGCAGCGGACGTGAAACTCACAGCAGATGAATTGACCTGGCTGAATGAACGGCTGCCGATTGGGGCGGCAACCGGTGATCGCTATTTGCCGGGTCAGATGAAGATGATTCAACGCTGACCGAAAAGTAGCGGCTCCGTAATCAAAATAAATTAGCCACGGGGGACACGGGGATTTTGGGGAAAGGCTTGGGCTGTGAATTGGTAGCGGATAGCAGAAGCATTGACTGCCAAGCCCTACCCAAAAAGTCCCCGTGAACCCCGTGGCTGACTATCCGTTCAACGCGCTTTCTTTCACTTCCAAAGTTCCTGCCTCGGCATCCAGCGTCGCCATCACGCCCAAGGGCAGCGTCAGTTGATCGTCGGTGTGTCCAATCGTCAGCCCCGCCAGCACGGGAATTTTCAACTCGCCTAAAATTGCATCAACCGATTCGCCTAACGAAAAGCCCGCCGCCACAAACGGCTTGTAATCGCCCGCGCCGCAATCGGCGCATTCGCCGAAGACAATGCCCGCCGCTTGTTGCAGCTTGCCCGCCAGTCGCAATTGCGTGAGCATTCGATCAATGCGGTAAGGCGCTTCGCCTACGTCTTCGATAAAGAAAATCGCGCCGCGCGTATCAGGCTCATAAGGCGTACCCATCAGCGTCGAGATCAAGGTCAGGTTGCCGCCGATCAAACGCCCGGTCGCCTTGCCCGGACGCACGGCGCGCAGCGTGTGCGCA
>JANNUY010000683.1:0-3885 GCA_031414155.1 Acidobacteriota bacterium | reverse complement strand
TTGAAAAGTTGTGAAAGTAAAGCGCGAAACCCACAGCTACACCATCGTATTCAGCGATCACACATTCAGCCACCGGCTTTGCGCCGAACAATTCATCGCGCAACGTGGCTTCATCAGCCACGACCGCGTGGGCGAGCTTTTCGTATTCCGCCAACTCACGAATGAATTGCAGAATCAATGCCACATCGTCGACTGTAGTTGGTTTAATATTGAGCGTCATCTCTTGAACATTAGGCTTTCACATTGGCACGCACGGCTGCCACCGCCGCATCAATTTCTTCAGGCAAATTGAAAATGTTTGGCGCGAAACGATTTGCATCAAACCCAATGCCCGCGTGTTTGACGAAACGACCGATGATGCGCATTTCGTTCGTCATCTTGAAATATAGCTCGCTTGAACCGATGCCTGTTGCGCGAAACGAAATCAGGCCGGTACGCAAAGCGGCATCAGCGGGTGAATACAGTTTAACGCCGGGAATCTCGCGCAAGCCCGCGTAAGCGCGTTCAGCCAACATCTTAATGCGCGCAGCGACGCGGGCGCGTCCGATGACTTGGTTGAAATCTACGACATTGCCGAGGCTCCAATAGAGCGAGCCGTAATATTCGATATTGCTGCTATATTTCAGCAACGCTTTCGGATAATTGCCTGCGTAAGTAATGTCAGTGATGCCCGCGTCAAGGCCGTCGCGGTCGCGCGTATCCCAGCCGCTAAAGCTCAACACGGTCGTCGGCCACAACCGATCGCGCATCGCATTGCTCACAAACAGCAAACCCGTGCCATAAGGCGCGCACATCCATTTGTGCCAACTCGCCGCAAAAAAATCGCAGCCCAAATCGCTGATCTTGAAATCGAGCATGCCGAGTGATTGCGCGCCGTCCACCACTGAAATCACGCCGCGTTCGCGCGCCAAAGTGCAAAGCTCTTGGGCAGGCATCAATGAACCGTCGGTGTAATTGATGTGGCTGATGCTCAACACGCGAGTGCGCTGAGTCATCGCCGCGCGCAGGCGTTCGAGTATGTCGGCGTGCGAAACCGCAGGGCTGGCTAAATCAATTTGTTTGACGACGAGGCCGTGGCGTTTCGCTTTCATCATCCACGGATATAGTCCGCCCTGATGTTCATGTTTGGTGGTGATGATTTCATCGCCAGCTTTGAGGTCAAGGCCGTTAGCGATGTAATTCATTGCCTCGGTTGTGCCGCTGGTGAGGGCGATTTCGTCAGGCAAGGCTCCGGCAAAGGCCGCGAGTTTGACCATCAGTTTCGGCACGGCATCACCCGTCAACGTCGCGCGAAAGGCCTTGATGTAATTTGCTCCCTGCTCTTGCATATTGCGCGCCACGTTTTGATAAGCCGCGCGCAACGTTGGGCCATAAGTGCCTGAATTCAAATAGATCAAACCGTCTTCGATAAAGAATTGTTGTTTGACCAGTTGCCAATAGGCTGCCTCGTTATCGCTGAAGGGGTCGGGCTTTGGTTCTAATTCAGCGAGACGCTTCCAATCGGATGAATCCGTTTCGTCGGTGATGCCGGCATAAGCCGCGAGCGCCGAGGCGCTACGCAAAAAATCTCTGCGTGAAGGGATGCCTTGGTTTGTCATAGCGTTTTGGTAAAAGCAGGTTAATAAGATTTGCCATCGCTGCCGAAATATTCGCGTTGGTTGCAAATTTGTTCGCCGCGAAATGTCCACGAAATCGCCACGCGATTTTTATAAGCATTGCCGAACATCATCGCTTCGTCTTTGAACTCGAACACGATGGTGTCTTCGTTAACCGTCGTACTCATCAATTCGACAATGGTAAATCCAGCCGGGGCAATTTTTTTGCACAACGCGAAATACTCTGCGGCTTTGGCCTTGCCTTTATGCAAGCCGTTCCATTCGCCTTGGGGAAAGAAAAATTCAAAATCATCCGTCAGCAAGGCCAGAAAATCTGTCCAGTCCATTGACGTCATGCCTTTTGAAAAGGCTTCCCATGCGTGTTGCCCCAGGGCAAATGTGTTAGCTACTTTTTCAGCGTTCATAATTGGTTATGTCCTTTTTCTGTTATTGAGGATGATACTTTGGTTTATCAATTCGAGTCGCCACCGCTTTGAATAGCGAAGATTGTAGTCAATTTTTTTCATGCCTTACTGTTTCTGGTTTCGCGCTGAAGCGGGCGTAATTCGTAAGCACTAGCAACTAGCCAACCACCGCGATTTCATGAAATTTGAGAGGAGATTGGTGAGGGAACAACGAACCCAGGCGCAAGCTATCATTTTTTATTGCGACTGCAAAACGGTGATGTTCAGGAACCGTACTCGAACCGCGCGAACACTGCGCCGCGTTGGATGACCCGTCGCTGCGCCATCGCTTGCTTTCCTGCGGTCGTCCGCAACTGGCTGTTGAGGTAGACATCTTCGATAACGATGGTTGCGCGCTGCCGCCTGACGAGATAGGGGAGATTGGCGTGCGCACCCAATCCAATATGCTTGGCTATTGAAATAACCCGGAAGCCACTGCCCAGGCAATGCGACCCGGCTGGGTTTTCACGGGCGATATGGCGCGCAAAGACGAAGACGGTTACATTTATCTCTTAGACCGCAAGAACGAGTTGATCGTCACTGGCGCATTGAATGTTTAACCATCTGAAGTCGAGCGTGTGATTCAAACGCATCCGACCGCTATGAAAAAGTAGGCGCTTATTGGCTCCCCCTCGAACGCCTCAAAGAAGAATTCGCTAAAGGGAAAGCGAGTCAGGCTGCGTTGGTGTTGCGGAATGTGCGGTACGGAAAGTAATCAGAAGGTTTTATCCGGGCCGGGCCTTTTAATTTACTTCACGCAGTTTGGCGGAAAAGTTAAGATTCAGCTACTTTCTTCGTGAGCGAGGTAATAATAATGGGTTTTTTGTTCCAGGAGAATAGCCTACCTCAACTTTTTGCTTGGTTATAGTGTGCGTTGCTGAGTAAGTGGCATCCGCAAGGTCAGAAAACTGAACTGTTAATTTAGTGCCAATCGGCAAGTCTTCATCCTTAATACCCCGTGCAATAAATTTTAGCCAGCCTCGCACCCTACTCCGAGGCTCTATCGGTTTCGTTGTCTTCTCGTAAAGGTACTCAGTGTTATCGATTTTCCCAATGATCTTTCCCCTTTTATCACGAATATTTTCCGATCTTCTCAGGTTATGTGTCGGAGGAAGTTGTACATTTATGTTTTCACCTTCAATAGTAAGTAACCATGGCTCCTTAACACTCATAGTTGCACCTAAATTCTCGATTGTCACCTGAGTTAAAATTACTACGCCTTCGACGTCTGGGGAATACGCCCAAATTACTCGGTCTATATTACCTTTTAGATTTGGGGTGATTTTATTTTTTTCAACAGAAATGTCTTGTTGTAACTGTTTAATCTCATCTTGCTTCGTCGCGATTTCGTTTGCAGTCACACCTAGCTCTCTCGTTTTGGTTGCGATTTGAGTATGCTCATCATTCCAAGCTAAGTAAGTTCCATAAAAAAGCAAAAACCCTATAGCCACGCAGTACCATTTCCATGAAATATTATTTTTCTTTTTACGTTCAACAATGCCAATAATAACAAGAATCGCGCTGCCTGACAGGAGCGCGAACCAATGAGACAACACTGCGCCTAAGTAGTTAATAAAGTTACTCATAATGAATTGCACCGTATTCCAGCACTACGTCACTGTCAATATCAGCACTTTCAGAAATATCTCCCAGTTCATTTGATTAGCTGTGCAAGGCCACAAACATTCCACGTCGCCGTAGCGTTGCCTCAAGGATGGCGGGAAAGACGAAACGGTCCAGAGCATAAACCCCATCCGCCCAACCGAGAGGATGAAGCGTGCGCCTGATGCCGCAGCCGCTTTACGCTCATCCGTGCTTCGGCAGGC
>JANNUY010000682.1:0-5567 GCA_031414155.1 Acidobacteriota bacterium | reverse complement strand
GGTCAGGCCGGTGTCACCCATCGGCCCACCGGTCACAAAACGTCCGGTCGGGTTCACGTAATACTTGGTGTCTTTGTCGAGCAGTTCGGCAGGCAGCGTAGGTTTGATAACGTGGTCAATCACGTCTTCGCGGATTTGTTCAATCGTCACGTCGGGGCTGTGTTGCGACGAAATCACAACGGCATCAATGCGCACCGGCTTGAATCCCTCGTATTCCACCGTGACCTGCGATTTGCCGTCAGGCCGCAAGTAACCCAGCGTACCGTTGCGACGCAAGTTGCTCATATTGCGTCCCAACTTGTGTGCCATCTGAATCGGTAGCGGCATCAACTCTTTGGTTTCAGTGCAGGCATATCCGAACATAATGCCCTGATCGCCCGCGCCGCCCGTATTCACGCCCATCGCAATGTCAGGCGATTGCGCGTCAATGGTTGACATGACGGCGCAAGTCTCTGCGTCAAAGCCATATTTCGCGCGGTCATAGCCGATGTCTTTCATCGTTTGACGCGCGAGTTTTGAATAATCAATCGTTGCCGTCGTAGTGATTTCGCCGCTGATCAAAATCAAGCCGGTCGTCGTCAGCGTCTCGCAGGCTACGCGCCCGGTTGGGTCTTGGGCTAACACTGCGTCGAGGATCGCATCAGAGATTTGATCGCAAATTTTATCGGGATGCCCCTCAGTCACAGACTCTGAGGTAAACAAGTAACGCCCTTGTTGTTTCACTTTGCCTCCAAAAAATAATTGTTAGGTTATGTAGGACGGGCAGGAGCCTGACCATCAAAGGGGCGAGAGTGTCACAGGGTCGCAAAGACTGTCAAGACGCGCTCGTTCTCAAATGCTTTTGTCACGAAAAATTTGCCGTATTGGCTCGTAGTCACGCCAACGCTCAACTCAAAAAAAATTCCGCGTGCATTAGTTTGCGAAAAAACTTTTCAGCCTTCCCTGCAACCTTTTGCATTCGCACCTCACTACCGCTGCGTAAAATTTGGTGACGCATCAAGATTCTTGCAACTCGATAGCACAACGCTGTCGTACCGCCATCCGAACGAAAGACCTTGAGCAGGAGCGAGTGTGAATAAAAAACGGGGAAAGAAAATCTGGCTGATCGGCTTGTTGTTATTAGGCATCGCGGGCATTGCGGCAGTGGTTTATGCCAAGCTGGCACAGCCCAAAAACGAAATAGACGCTTCGCGGCTGGCGAAGGTCGAACGCGGCGACATTACGAAATCGGTAGTAGCGACAGGCCGCATCGAACCCATCGCCAAAGTCGAAATCAAAGCCAAAGCCAACGGCATCATCAAAGAACTCAAAGCCCAGGTGGGTGATTTCGTGCAGGCCGGACACGTACTCGCCGAACTCGACAAAGAAAATCTGGCTGCCCGCGTACGCGAATCACAGGCCGCGCTGCTCGGCGCTGAAGCCAATCGAACCGCCGCCTCTGCCCAACTCGATAAAAACAAAGTCGAAGCCGAAGGCCCTGACGTAACCTTCACCAAACGCAATTTCGACCGCGCGGAAAGCCTGCAAAAGGAGGGAGTGCTTTCTAAACAAGTCGCAGACGATACGCGGTCGGCTTATGAGCAAGCCTTGAACAAACAGCACATCGCGCGTTCGCAACTCGCAGTCAGCCAAGCCAAGATTACCCAGGCCGAAGCCGAAGTTGCCCAAGCCAAAGCCTCCGTAGATCGCGCGCAAGAGGAATTAAGTTACGCCACAATTCGCTCGCCCATCGCGGGTGTAGTGCTTTCGCGCGACGTTGAAATCGGTTCGCCCGTGTCTTCAATTTTGAATATGGGCGCGGCGGCGACGCTCGTGATGACGCTGGGCGACATCAGCGAAGTTTACGTCAAAGGCAAAGTAGACGAAGCCGACATTGGCATCGTGCAAATGCATCAACCCGCGCGCATCAAAGTCGAAACCTTCAAAGACAAGCAGTTCGAAGGCCGCGTAACGCAAATCTCTCCGCTCGGCGTAGACAAAGAAAACGTCATCACCTTTGAAGTCCGCGTTTCGATTAACAACCCCGGTGGGCTGCTGCGCGCGAACATGACCGCCAACGCTGAGATCGTTCTCGAAGACCACAAAGC
The DNA here is from genome assembly GCA_031414155.1 of Acidobacteriota bacterium. Classification (GTDB taxonomy): domain Bacteria; phylum Acidobacteriota; class Blastocatellia; order RBC074; family RBC074; genus JACPYM01. The sequence continues at coordinate 3,480 of JANNUY010000682.1, read as the reverse complement.
CGTTTTGCTCATTCCTGAAAGCGCGATCCTTTACGACGACAAGCGCAACGCTTCGGTTGAGATTCCAGCCGAAGGCAAAGAGAAAGGCCGCGAAAAGAAAGCGATCCAAGTCGGCATCAGCAACGGTACGAAAACCGAAGTGCTGTCTGGCTTGAGTGAAAAAGAACAAGTCATTTTGCAATAAGCTGGGTACGCGGGCGTCCCGCCCGATTTTCACCGATTGAAATCACTAAACCTTTATTACTAAAGCGGGCGGGACGCCCGCGTACCCAATGCGCGAACTCATTGCCCAAACCATCTCTAACCTCGCCGCCAACAAGTTGCGCAGCTTCCTGACGATGTTTGGCATCATCTGGGGCGTGATTTCGATTGTCGTGTTGTCAGCCGTGGCGACGGGCTTTCAGCGCGGCAATCTGTCGGTGCTGCGCGAACTCGGCAAGAACATCGTCATCATTCGCAACGGACGCACCAGCACACAGGCGGGCGGCGAACGCGCGGGTAAGTTGATTCGCCTGACGATTGCGGATGTTTACGCGCTGCGCGCTCAGTCGCGGCTGTTGCAATACGTCACGCCCGAAATCATGCGCAGCAACATCAGCGCCAAAAGTCTGTTCAACGCCAGCAGCGTGCAAATGTCAGGCGTATGGCCGATCTATCAGGACATTCGCACCATCGAAGTTGATCGCGGACGCCTCATCACCGAAGCCGACAACACCGACGCGCGCCGCGTCGTAGTGATGGGTCACGAAATGTGCAAACAGCTTTTCGCCGACCGCGATCCGGTAAATCAGACCATCACGTTGAACGGCTTGCCTTACACGATCATTGGCCGCGTACGCAAAAAAGAGCAGGACTCAAATTACACTGGGCGAGACGACCAGCGGCTGTTTCTGCCTTACGAAACGATGCGCAAAGACTTTCCGCCGCCGGGTCAGATGGATACGGCGGATTCAGTGTCGGCCATCATCGCTGCGCCTTACGAACACGTCGCCCACGAACTCAACGCCATCGTCGAGCGCGAAGGCAAAGTGAATTTTGAAGACGGCGGCCCGGTTGAAGCTGACATTCGGCGCATCCTCGCGCCCGCGCATCGCTTCGATCCGACCGATAAAGAAGCCGTTTCGATGTGGAATACGGCGCTCGAAACGGTGTTTTTCAACAAGATGATTTCGAGCATGAACGAATTTTTCGTTTCGGTTTCGTTGCTCACGCTCGCGCTCGGCGGCATCGGCGTGATGAACATCATGCTCATCAACGTCAAAGAACGAACCAAAGAGATTGGCGTTCGCAAAGCATTGGGCGCGACAGCGCGCAACGTGCAATGGCAATTCTTCAGCGAAGGGCTATTCCTCACCTTGTTAAGCGGCGGCATCGGCTTGCTCGCAGGCATTGGGCTATGCCAACTCGTCAATCTGTTGCCGCTGCCTGCGCGCTTTGCGGGGATGATTATCACCTGGCAAACGGCGGCGTTTGCGATTGTCACGCTCTGTTTGATCGGCATCGCAGCGGCGGTTTATCCGGCGCGCAAAGCTGCGCAGATGATGCCGATTGAGGCGTTGCGCTATGAGATGTGAGCGTGTTTTACTCTGCGGGAAAGGAGCTTACCAATGACACTTACGATTGAGCTAAAACCTGAAACGCAGGCACGTTTGCAACAAGCTGCAACCTTGTCGGGGATGCCTGTGCCTGAATTTACTCAACGTTTTTTAGACGAGCAGTTACCTGCCACAAATGCGAACCTACCAACTTCAGCTCCAGCAGAAGATTCCCATTTCTTGCTAAAAATCAACGAAGGATTGCCAGAAAACACATGGTTGCGCTACCGCGAATTAGTCGGCAAAAGGCAGGCTGAAACGCTCACTGAAATCGAACATCAGGAATTGATGATCCTGACTCGACAAGTCGAGGCGGACAGCGCGACGCGTATCGTCAATCTCGCGGCATTGGCGAAAGTACGCAACGTTTCACTGGACGTAGTTAAAACCCAACTGGGCATTTCTACCACGAGCTATGAGTGAACCGACAATCCCAGCCGCAGTGCGTGAACGAGTCAGGACGCGAGCGGGCGGACGTTGCGAGTATTGCCAAAGCCGTGATGACTTTTCTCCCAGCCCTTTCGGCCTTGATCATATCTGGCCTGTTTCGCTCGGCGGAAGCGATAACGAAGATAATCTGGCGTGGTGTTGCGGCGGATGTAACAATGCCAAATACACTGCTGTCTCTGCGATTGATCCGCGAGAAGGTAAGCCCGCTCCGCTCTATCACCCACGCAAAGATAATTGGATCGAACACTTCGATTGGATTGGCGGCGCAAAGTTCATCTATGGGCTTACACCGGTTGGACGTGCGACCATCGCCAGACTTCAAATGAATCGCGCGGAACTCCTCAACATCCGGCAGGTATTAGTAGTTTTCGGCAAACATCCTCCAAATGTTGAACTGGAATAGTCGCCCTCAACAATATGATTATTAGGGAAGTTTTCATTCAAGCCATTCAAGCCCTGCTCGGACATCGTTATCGCGCCTTGATGACGATGCTGGGCATTGGCTGGGGCATCGTCGCCGTAGTCCTGTTGATGGCCTATGGCAATGGCTTTCACAACGCGCTGATGTATGGCTTCAACCGCGCTTTCTCCAACGGCGTCGTTGTCATTTGGGGCGGACAGACCAGCAAACAAGCGGGCGGCGAGCGCGCAGGCAAACGCATTCGTTTGAAAGAAGATGATCTTGAGCCGTTGGCACAACTCGGTACGATCAAGTTTGTCAGCCCGGAGTATGTTGAATTCTTGCCGATGAGTTACGAACAAAAACAGACTTCGGCGAACGTGCGCGGCGTGTCGCCTGAATACGGTACGATGCGCAGCGAAGACGCCGCGCGCGGTCGTTTCATCTACGCCGATGACATAGAAAAACAGCGCCGCGTAGCCTTTCTCGGCTCAGAAGTCGCGCGCAAACTTTTCGGCAACAGTTCAGGTGTAGGCGAAACGATTCGCATCAAGGGCTTGTCGTTCGAGGTCATCGGCGTGATGCCGCCGAAGGTAACATTGTCGAGCTATTACTCACCCGACAAATACTGCGTGTTCATTCCTTACACCACCGTCAAACAGGTCTGGCATCAAGACTGGGTAGACAACCTCGTCATTCAAACGCTCAACCCGATGTTGCACACGCAGGCGTTGAAACAAGTGCGCGAAGTGCTGGCTGCACGCCACGGCTTCGACGCGCGCGACGAACGTGCGCTTGATTTCAACGATTCAGTCGAAAACATGCAGATGATCAGCGGCATCACCGGCGGACTGAAATTCATACTGAGTTTCATCGGCGCGCTCACGCTGATGATCGGCGGCATCGGCGTGATGAATATCATGCTAGTCAGCGTCACTGAACGTACGCGCGAGATCGGCATCCGCAAAGCGTTAGGTGCGAAACGCAACCACATCCTCTTACAGTTTTTGCTCGAAGCTCTCTGCATCACCTTTC
>JANNUY010000681.1:0-2617 GCA_031414155.1 Acidobacteriota bacterium | reverse complement strand
TGGGACGAAAAGCTATCGGCCAATGTCGCGCGTGATAGAAAAAAGACGCGGGCGCTGAAGAAACTGGGCTGGCAGGTGGTCGTGATTTGGGAGTGCGAAACGAAAACGACTGAAAGCCTACGCCGTAAATTGATCGGCTTGCTCTGAAACCACAATCAACGAATCGTCAACGTTCCAACTCCTCCGCCCGAATCGGCTTCCCCTCCCAATGCCACACGCCGTTGACCTGTTCGAGCAAGCGTTGCGCGCTGCCCGCGACCGCAGGCAGATTCGTTTTGGGCAGCCAACGCGCGTGTTCTTTAATGACCGCCGCGAAGCGTTTGTCCTTCGCCAGATTCGTCCATTCGTTGGGGTCGGAGCGCAAGTCATAAAGCTCCTCGCTGCCGTCGGCATATCGAATGTAGCGCCACCGCTCAGACCGCACGCCGTGGTTGTTGACGTTATGCGTAGTGATCGCGGGCCACTCGCGTTTCGCGTTTGTATTCTTGAGCAACGGCACAAGGCTGTGGCCTTCGAGGTTGGCAGGCGCAGCCAAGCCGCTCAGTTCCATCAGCGTTGGATAAAGGTCGAGCAATTCCGCCGGGCGCGTAACCACCGCATTCGCTTTGACGCCCGGCCCCGCGAACATCAGCGGCACGCGCGTCGAGCGTTCCCACAAAGTATTCTTCCCCGTGATGCCTTTCTCCCCCAAATGCCAGCCGTGATCTGACCACAGCACGATGATCGTATTGCTCGCCGCCGGACTCGCGTCCACCGCGTCGAGCAAACGTCCGACCTGGCTATCCATAAAACTGATTGAAGCCAGATAAGCCCGCACGAGCGGTCGCCATTGATTGGTTTTTTCGAGCCACGACAAACGCGGTTCGGGCAGCTTCCAGTGCAAGTACCAAGTGAATTCCGGCACGTCGTCGCGATCATTGGCTTTAACCGGAGGCATCACCAGCTTGTCGTCAGGATAAAGATCGAACCACTTTTGGGAAGCGAAACACGGCACGTGCGGCAGGCGAAATCCGGCGGCGATGAAAAACGGTTTGTCTTGTGGAGCGCGCTTCAAATAGTCAATCGCTGACGAAGCGATTTGATAATCGGCCTGGTCTTCGTCGCGTTCGGGATAAACGCCCCAGTCCATCAGCTTGATTGCGTCGGGCGTCATGACGAACTTTTGCGGCGGCGTTGGGATGGGCGGCGCTACGCCATAAGCATTGAACTCGCGCGCGCGTTCGGCGGGCTTGATCGAACCGTCATGAAAAATCTTGCCCGCACTGAACGGAGCGTATCCACCCGCCGCCAACGCCTGCGGCAACATCACGTGATCGCGCAACGCGGGTACGGCACGTACACCGGGTTGCAACGTATACAACCCCGTCGTGCCGGGTCGTAAGCCCGACAGCAAACTCGCGCGCGAAGGGTTGCACAGCGGCGATTGCGTATGCGCGTTGGCAAACGTCACGCCGCGTCGCGCCAAGCGATCAAAATTCGGCGTGCGCGCTTGCGGATGTCCTTTCAATGGGCCGACCCAATCATTGAGGTCGTCAACGGCAATGAACAGATAGTTCGGACGCTTGACGGGTTGCGCTTGAACGAAAGACGCAAGCAGCAGCAATAGGCAAAGTAGTTTGGTGTTCTTCATTGGGTAGAAAGCTAAATGGTATTTCACCGCAGAGCGACGCGGAGTTGGCGCAGAGTTTCGCCGTAGAGGAATTCGGATGAGAGCTTTTCTTTCACTCTTCTTCTCTGCGGTAACTCTGCGAAACCTCTGCGGAACTCTGCGGTGAAACTCACTTCCGGGTTGCGAACCTTACAGCGACCTCATTGCCCCGTAATTAACCGCGACTTCTCTTTCAACAACGGATCGTCAACACTGCGTTGCCACACGCTCAAACGGCTTTGCAATTCGTCGCGTGTCGCCTTGTGTTGTGCGTTGCCATAAAGATTGCGCGTTTCGTCAGGATCGTTTTTCAAATCATAAAGCTCGTCCATCTGGTTTTGGTGATGATGACGGACGAGCTTCCAGTCGTTGGTGCGAATCATTCGCATAAAGGCCAAGCCGCCGTTGTGCAAATCGTATTGCCCATACACCGCATCGCGCCACGCCGCTACGTTTTCACCACGCAGATAGGGCGAGAAGTCCAATCCGTTTTGTTGCAAGCCTGCCGGTGGCGCGATGCGCAGCATTCCTAAAATCGAAGGCAGCAAATCCAGATTGGTCACGTCGGCGGTGATTTCGCTGCCGGGTTTGACAGTACCCGGCCAACGCACCAGCAATGGAATGCACAACGACGTATCCCACATATTCGGGCGCTTCGGGCCGTTCGCGCCGCCCAACATCCAGAAGCCGTTGCCTTTGGTGTGAATGCCGTGCTGCCCAATGTTGTAGCCGTGATCGCTGGCGAAAACGACAATCGTCCGGCGCGTCAAATCGAGTTGATCGAGTTGCGCGAGCAGTCGTCCGAGGTTGCGGTCTACGGAATGGACGCTCGAGTAATACTCGCGGTAAAAGCGTTTGGTTTGCTGCGGGTCGAGTCCCTTGAATGCGGGAATCGCTGGGTCGAGATTTTTGAACGGCTCGCTGTCTTCTGTCGGCACAGGCGCGTAAGGCGTATGCGGTGCGCGAAAG
>JANNUY010000680.1:0-4732 GCA_031414155.1 Acidobacteriota bacterium | reverse complement strand
TCTTTGTAAGCCACTCGCATACCGGGAATGTGATAGAGCAGCTTGCCGTTTTTGCCAAAAATGAAAGTCTGCGGAATCGGGCCGCCGGGACGCGCGCCATTGAAAGTCATAAACATCGGCATCGGCGCGAAACCTACGCTGTAATTGAGTTGGTTTTCCTTGGTGAACTCTTTGACGAGCGTCAAGGCCTGCGCGGGGTTCTCAACCGTCAACCCAACGACCTCAACGTTCTTGCTTTTATATTCATTGGTCAGCGCAATCAGATCGGGAATCTCTTTGCGGCACGGGCCGCACCAAGTAGCCCAAAAATTCACGACGACGATTTTCTTTCGTCCGAGTAACTTAGACAGTTTGACCTTCGACCCGTTCAGCATCGTCATCTCGAAATCTTTGCCTTCCATGGGGATCGGTGTCGGGCCGGGCATCACCGGCGAAGCAGCAGCGACTGGCGCGGGTGTCGCTAACGCTACGGTAGCTGCCGCCGCAGGCGTCGTCGCCGTTGTCGGTACTGCGCTTTTTGAAGAATCGTTAGGAATCGCCGCTGGGGCGGGCGTGGGAGCAGGAGCGTTCGTCGCCGGGCGTTCGCAAGCTGTTAATGCAAGTGTCGCAGCCAAACAAGCCGCGCCAAAGCTAACACGGCTGGTGCGCCAAAAAGAATTTTCAAACCGCATGTAATGGTAAAGCCTCGTGAGTCTAAAGATGCGTTCAAGATGAGTCGTCATCCGAACGACACACATCATAGCTTTCGTGCTTGGGGCTGACAAACAGTTCTAGGCAGTTTCAAGCCTGTTTTTAGCCGACGAACTAGAACATTCAAACGGCTTCATAGCGTGAGCCTTTTGGGTACGTGAGACTCACGCTGAAGCGTGTATTCCAATGCGCTGGTTCCTCACGACAACAACAATTCCAAATCTTCCCTGCCCAAGTTGCGAATGAGGCTGTTGTCGGCGTTGATAATCGCGTCAGCCAAATCGCGCTTGGTGTTTTGCAGTTGCAGCACTTTCTCTTCGACCGTGTCGCGCGCAATCAACCGATAAGCGAAGACCTGATTTTGCTGTCCGATGCGATGCGCGCGGTCAATGGCTTGCGCTTCGACCGCCGGATTCCACCACGGGTCGAGCAGAAAAACATATTCCGCCGCAGTCAGATTCAAACCTAAGCCACCGGCTTTTAAGCTAATCAAAAACAGCGGACAGTCAGGATCGGTCTGAAAACGTTCGACGCGCGCCTGCCGGTCAGAGGTTTGTCCGTCGAGGTATTCATAGGTGATGCCGGCTTCTTCGAGATGGCCTTTGAGCAGCGCGAGCAAACTGGTGAATTGCGAAAAGATGAGCGCCTTGTGGCCTTCTTCGACAACGGATTCGAGTTGCGTCAACAGCATTTCGAACTTGGCCGATGAATCGGTCGCACGTTTTTTATCAATCAAACCGGGGTGGCACGAAGCCTGACGCAAACGCAGCAGGGCTTCGAGTATCAGGATTTTAGATTTCCCCATGCCTTCTTTCTCGATGCGGCCCAACAGCGCTTGGCGATAATGGTCGCGCAAGTCGTTATAAAGTTTGCGCTGCTTGGGTTCGAGTTCACAGAACAGCGTCTGTTCGACTTTGGCGGGCAACTCTTTGGCGACTTGCGATTTGGTGCGCCGCAAGATGAAAGGCCGCAAGGCGCTCGCTAACAGCTTGCGCGTTTCTTCTTCAGGGTTGCGCGCGCCTGCGCCATTCATTTTGAACACCGACGAAGCACCGAGCATGCCGGGGTTTAGAAATTCAAACAGGCTCCAGAGCTCGCCCAAATGGTTTTCAATCGGCGTGCCGCTCAAGGCGAGTTTGTGTTTGCCGTTCAACAGCCGCGCGGCTTTGGCCGAAGCCGTCGAAGCGTTCTTGATGGCCTGCGCTTCATCAAGAATCACGTAATCGAACTCCATTTCTCTGAACGTCACCGCGTCGTTACGCAACGTGCCGTAAGTCGTAAGTACGATGTCGTAGTTTTGAAAATTCTCGGTCGTCTTATCGCGCAACGCGCCGGTGTGATCGAGCACGCGCAACTGCGGCGTGAACTTGGCTGACTCGGCCATCCAGTTAAAGACCAGCGACTTGGGAACTACAACCAAAGACGGAGAGGCGTTGGCATTCGCTTGCATCGCCACCTCAAGATTCTTTCCGTTTTTGCCTTTAGCTGCGGCCTTCGTCTCTCCGTCTTTCTGTCTCTCTTTCTCTCTTTCTTCCGCCCGCAACGCTCGACGGCCTTCGAGCATCGCCAACACTTGCGCGGTTTTGCCTACGCCCATGTCATCTGCGAGGCAGCCGCCGAATCCGAACTCGGTCAGAAAGTGCATCCAGCCGAGTCCTTCTTTTTGATAAGAGCGCAATTCGCCGACGAAAGTCGCGGGCTGTTCGACCACTGCGACGCCTGAGAACGTGCGAATGCGATCACGCGCGGCGGCAAAGGCGGCGTCAAAATCGGCTTCGGGTTGCGCGGCGAGCAAGGCATCAAGCACCGCCACTTGGCTTTTGGTGAAGCGAATGTGATCGCCTTCATCTTTGCCCAGGTTGACGAGCAGTCCGAATTTGTTAAGCCATTCTTCGGGCAGCGTGCCAAAGGTTCCGTCGTCAAGTTTCACGACGCTCTCACCGCGCTGCAACGCCGCGAGCAATTCGGGCAGGCTCGCTTTCGTCACGCCGAAATTCACCGAGCCGTGCAACTCGAACCAGTCAATGCCCGATTGCACGTTGATCTTGAATTCGCCCGCGCTGCGAAAGACTTTGCCTTCGGCTTCGACGTGCCAACCCAAGCCGACCAGATCACGCACCGCTTTGGGCAAACGATTCGGCGCAATCTCCCAACCGCCTTCCTTGTTATAAAAATCTGGCAGCTTGTAGCGAAATCCGTTTTGTCCCAACAGGTTTTGCGCACTGGTCTCATAAGGCCGGTCGCGCACGATGAAGCGTTTTTCTTCCGGTTCATAAAAACCGCGCGTCGCGTGATCACTGCGCACGACGCGGCCTCCGTAATCGAAACTCAACACGCCGCGCAACCGGTCAGGTTGAAAACCCGCCGCCATCTTTTCGGGCTTGCGAATCGTCAGCAACGGACGCGGAACCATCGTGATTTCGTCGTAGCGGTAATCTTCGGGCAAATCGAGCGGCGGCAAATCGGGGTAACGCAACAGCATTTGCAACAACTCTTCGCGCTGTTCATAAGGCACGAGAATGCGCGACTCGCGGCGCATCAACGCGACCCAATCGAACGCGCCGTGCATATCAACGCGCGCTGCCATTTTTTTCGTAAAGAGGAATCCGCTGCCCAACAGAACCAACGGTTCGGTCAGCGGCATTGTGTCTTCGCCGCGCGCCAAGATGCCCCGCAATTCCCAACCTTGGGGTGTAGGGTCAACCAGCAAGCGAAAATCCCATGGCTCGCCCGCGTCCCATTCGGGCATGCCCCAATGCGCTTCGGGCAAGCTCGTGCGTTCGCGCAAGCGGCCCCGACCCGATTGAAAAATTAACGGCAAAACCATTTCAGGCAGCGGCGGACTCAAGCGCACGCGCTGGGGCAAGTTGTTGTATCGGTCAGAGTGGCTGTAGCTATACGAGGTGTAATATCCCTCGTGGCCGTAATGCTGCGAAGCGCCAGCGCAATAGGCGAGAATTTGGCGATCATGTGAATCAGTGATTTCAGCCAGTTGGATGCGCGTGATGGGTTTGTTTTTCGCTACGCCCCACAGGCCGTCTTTCTTGCGGTCGCGGTAAAAAATTTCTATGACCGGTTGCCCGCCTGACAGAGTGCCCGGCACGTCGAGCACATAAAGCACTTCGCGCGTCGTCGGCCAATCCGGTTTCACACTAGCCAACACGGCGGCGTCTTTCGATTCTTTGCCTAACTCGGCGAGTTGATCTTTCCACGAAGGCACTTTGGGCTTGAGTGCGCCTTTGAGATTGATGAAATCCTTTAGGCCCGACAGCACGTCGTTAAAATTCGTCCCCAGCTTAGCTAACGGATTCGCTGGCTCAAGCGTGTCGGCGGCCTCTTCGCCATATTCATTTTCCCATTCGTCTTCTTCTTCCCATTCGTCTACTTCTTCCAGAGGGGCATCTAGCTTAAAGGTGAGCTTGCCGTATCCATTCTCGTCCTTCAGATACCCGTCGCGCTCGGCCATCATCACAACCGCCCACAAATGCTTGCACGGCGCGCCGTCTTGCGCGTAAGGGCATTCGCAACTACCCGTGATTTCATTTTGCTCACGCGTCAGCCTCACAGCGTAATCTTCGCTGCCGCTCACGATGGCCTGCACTTCCCGCGCATCGCCAAACGAAACCTTCGCTCCGTTATGGCCTTGATAGTATTGCAATCCGCGCGCGCGCACCGCCTGCTCGAAATAACGAGTTAATTCCTGGGTTAAAGACATCAGTTCAATCTCACAACTACTGCATCGAAAGGCTTTAGAAATAAGCTCTACTTTTCAAAGCCAAACGCATGGAAAAGAATCATTGTGCTGGCGGCTCTCCCATACGTCAATCACCTTTTGCTTCTTTTTTTAGCACTAATGAGATTTGAATGGGTACGCACGCGCCCTCGCGTGCGGTCTCGGCTGGCAAGGCATTGATGCTGTAAAGGTTTCCTTTCAGCACTGCTCACAAATTAACCCACGCACGCACGCGAGGGCGCGTGCGTACCCACAAGGATTCCCGTAGTGCCTTTTTTTAGCGGATTTATTAAAGGTGGCTGAGATAGG
>JANNUY010000679.1:0-15395 GCA_031414155.1 Acidobacteriota bacterium | reverse complement strand
AACAGCGGCGAACTCGTACGCGTCGGCGAACTCGTCTTTCATAAAACGGCGCTCGACGGCTTGCGTCCGACCTTACAAGCCTATAAAACACAGCACGGCGCTCAACTCGACGTAGGCGCATTCAAAGACCTGACCGGCGTTTCGCGCAAATACGCCATCCCCCTGCTTGAATATTGTGACCGCCAACGCATCACGCGACGCTCCGGCGAAGTGCGTGAGATTTTGTAATCCCTCATCGCTGTTCCCCCGCAACTCTTCAATCACCACAAACATATGCACAAACATATGGAGGATACATGCGCAGATTTTTCTCTTTCCTGACCCTTGCTCTCATCTCCCTCGCTAATCACGCCCAAGCCCAAAACGTCATTCAACTCGAACCCGTCATCAGCGGATTGTCTTCGCCCGTGTTGGCGACGAGCGCCCGCGATGGCAGCAATCGTTTATTCATCGTCGAACAAAGCGGCAAGATTCGCGTAATGGCTTCGCCGACAGCGGCGACCGCGACGACCTTTCTGGACCTGACCGCAAAGATTTCGTGTTGCAACGAACGCGGTTTGCTGGGCTTGGCCTTTCATCCGCAATACGCGACGAACCGCAAGTTTTATGTGAACTACACCCGCATCTTCGACGGCACGACGGTCGTGGCGGAATACCAAGCTTCGGCGGGCGACGCCAACGTGGCTGATACGACTGAACGTGTTTTGCTCACGGTTGATCAGCCTTACACCAATCACAACGGCGGCAAGATCGCTTACGGGCAGGACGGATTTCTTTACGTGGGCATGGGCGATGGCGGCAGCGGCAACGACCCCGGCAATCGCGCGCAAAACATCGAAGACCTGCTCGGCAAGATGTTGCGCATTGATGTGAATATCAAAGCGACGGGGTTGGAATATGCGCTGCCTTCCGACAATCCCTTCGTGGGCGTGGCAGGACGCGATGAAATTTATGCGACAGGCTTGCGCAATCCGTGGCGCTTTTCTTTCGACCGGCAAACGGGCGAGCTTTACGCGGGCGACGTAGGGCAAGGCGTTATCGAAGAAGTTGACATCATACGGCGCGGTGGCAATTACGGCTGGCGCGTCGTCGAGGGCACGCGCTGCACCAACCTCGGCCCCGGCGCGTGCAACAACAGCGCGTTCGTCGCTCCGATTTATGAATACCAACACGGCGGCGGCGATTGCGCTGGCTCGATCACGGGCGGCTATGTTTATCGCGGCACACGCGGCACTTTTCTGACCGGCGCTTATGTGTTCGGCGATTTTTGTTACGGAACCATCACGCAACTGACGAACAATAACGGCACGCGACAGGCGCAATTGTTAATGGATACGGCTTTCTTTGTTTCGTCTTTCGGCGAAGACGAAGCGGGCGAACTTTATGCGCTGAGTTACGGCGGCACGTTATATCGTTTCGTCAGCGTCGCGCCGCGTGCGTTGATGAATGTGTCCGCCGCCAGTTTTCAACCGACAATTGCGCCGCGTTCTATCGTCGCGGCCTTCGGCAACGGCTTGGCGACGGGAACGCAGGCAGCAGGTACGATTCCCTTGCCGATGACCTTGCAGGAAACGCGCGTTTACGTAAGCGACCCGGACGGCGTCGTAAAAGAAGCGCCGCTTTTTTATGTTTCGCCCACCCAAGTCAATTTTCAGATGCCCGACAGCAACCGCACCGGTTCGAGTGTGATTACGATCATCAATGGCAATGGGCTGGTCGCGCAGCAAACTGTTACGACGACGGCACTTTCCACTTCGCTGTTTGCCGTCAACGCCAACGGACGTGGCGTCGCGGCGGCGCTGGCCTTGCGCGTCAAAGCCGATAATTCGCAAACTTATGAGCAGATCGCCCGCTTCGATCAGGCCAGCAATCAGTGGGTTCCCATACCGATTGATTTGGGCACTGAAACCGACCGCGTATTCCTCGTCGCGTTCGGCACCGGCTTCCGTTATGCCGCGTTATCGCCTCCGCCCGCAGGCACGGTCACGCTAGGCGGAACCAACGCCGAAATCACATATCTAGGCGCACACCCCAGCTTGATTGGCGTAGACCAACTCAACCTGCTCATCCCGCGTTCGCTCATCGGGCGCGGCTTATTGGATCTCGTTTTTGCGGCGGGAAGCGTCAGCGCAAACACCGTACAAGTTCAGATCAAATAACCGGAATCACGGCCTGACCAAACGACGGTCATCGCAGCTTGTTGAGTGGCAGTAGTTGCAACGTAATCAAGGGCGGCACAACGAAATATCCATCAGGCAATTTCTTTACTGCGCGCTCTTTGCCTCATTGATGGGATTGGCGCAACGCCAAAAAATTACGCCCTCCGTCGCAGTGCTTGCGACCGGAGGGCGTTGCGTAGCTTTACGTGGTTGGTTATTTGAACTGTATGTTCGTCACTTGGCCGTCAATGGTGGTTGTCAAATCCATCAACCCTTTCTCTTGTAGCGCGCGCGGCAACTGGATGTTCATTTGATCCAAACCTGCCAAGTCGCCGCACGAACGCCGGCGGTCGCTATTTCTTTTCCGGCAACAGCGTCACTTTTACGTAAGCGTTCGTGTTCAGGTATTTCTTTGCCGCCTGCTGAATCGCCGCAACATCGAGTTTTTTATAGAATTCTGGGATGTTCCAGATGGCGGCAGCGTCTTCGCCATGCTGGTACCTCGCCACGATCTGAGTCAGCAGGTAATTATTCAGTTTGCTGTTCGTCTCAAATTCCCTCAGCAGCGTTTCCTTTTCGTCAGTCACCTGCTTTTCAGTCGGGCCTGGCGTTTTAAATAACTCAATCTCTTGAAAGATGCGTTTGACCAGATCGTCGGCGCGTTGCGGATCGCTGCCGAATTGTATGCTGATCGAGTATTCAGGATTTGGAACTTTCTGATAACTCGGACTGACGTTGACGCCATAGGTTCCGCCAAGTTCTTCGCGAATCGTTTCCAACAACTTCGTTTGCAATATTTCCGACATGGCACGAATGGTCGTGCGGTTTGTCTGGTCATACTCAAACGGTCCGCTAAAAATGATTGCCGTCTGGCTCTTTGGCTCAATGCCTTTTTCGACTTTCTTCTCGACGACAACAGCAGGCGTTTTCACGCCGACATCTTTCCACGTTTCTTTTCGACGAATGGAAGGCAGCGCGCCCAGGTAACGCTCAACCAGCGGTTTCATCGTCGCCAGATCAAAACTGCCGACAAAGGTAAAGGTGAAATCACTGGCATCAGCAAAGCGGTCTTGGTAAAAAGCCAACGACTTATCAAGATTCCATTCATCAATCAGCGCGGCTGTCATCTGCCGCCGCCGCAGGTGATTCTGATACCTGGCAGTCGTGAGCGCCTCAACAAAAGCAAATTGCGGAGACGCTGTCTGGTTTGCCAAGAAGGGCTTCATTTGTCCCGCCAACGCGCTGAATGCGGTGGCGTCGGCGCGCGGTTGGGTGAACCCGAGATAGATAAGCTGAAACATAGTCTCTAGATCTTTGCGAGAGCTGCCGCCGCTAAAGCCTTCTTCGAGTTCGCCGATGAAGGGGCTGGCGGCGGCTACTTTTCCAACCAGCAGCTTCCTCAGATCAATAGCGTTGAATTTGCCAAGCCCGCCAGCGCCGATGACTTGAGTCGCCGTGAAGGCCGCAATGTAGTCTTTGTCACTGGCGAGCGAAGTCCCGCCAGGGCTGGTGGCGCGAAACAGGATTTCATCGGCTTTGAAAGTGGTCGGCTTGAGTACAATCTTGACACCGTTCGACAGCTCCCATTCGGTGATGCCAATGGCTTCTTTTGTCATCATCTTGGCGATCTTGCCCGCTGTCGGGATCGCATCTAGCAGCGCAGCAGCGGCGAGTGAGTCTATGTATGGTTTCAATTCCTTCGTCGCGACGGCCTTGATGACGGACGCCAACTTTGCTTCGTCGGGAATGACCAAGCCGCTCTTTTGCGGAGCGGTAACGATGATGACGCGGTTGCGATCAGGAAACCATTCTCTGGCGAGTTTGTTGATTTCAGCGAGAGTGATTTCGGGCAGGAAGCGCTGATGCAAAGCGTATTCGTCGTCAGCACTGGGCAGCAATTCGTTTTCAAGAAAGTTGCGGATGTATTCGTCCGCACGGCTGGCCGACAAGCGGTTTTCCTTTTCGGCTGCTAGGCGTTCGTAATTCCTCAACACACTTTGTTTTTGCCGATCCAATTCAGTCGCTGTGAAGCCAAAGCGCGCAACCCGTTCGGCTTCGACGAGCAAAGAATCCAACCCGCGCTCGATGCCATCTTCTTTCACCAAGGCCACCAGTGAAGCCATGTCTTTGGCGTGTGCCAAGCTACTGCCGCGTCCCGCGAAAGCCATAATGAATGGCGCATCGGGTTTCTGTGTCATCTCTGAATATCGCGCTGAGAGCATGCCTGAAAAAAGATTGTTAATTGTTTTCTGCCGATAGGTGACGACTGAACCTTGCTCAAGTGCTGGCAACATCGTGTTAATTTGAATCGTTGTGTTGGGTGATTCTTTATCAGTGATGATTGCGTATGACGTGCCCGGATTATCAGGAATATCGCTGGCTGAACGCGGGCGGGGCGCGGGCGTCGCCGGAATCGTGGCGACGTGCGACGTGATCATTTTTTCGACCGCCGCCTTGTCAAAATCTCCGACCGCAATTACCGCCATCAGATCGGGCCGGTACCAATCCGTATAGAACTTCTTCAACCGCTCAGGCTTAGCGTTTTGAATGATCTCAGGCTTGCCGATGGGCAACCGTTCGGCATAGCGCGAACCTTTGAACAGAATCGGAAGCCACTGGTCCCGCATACGCGCGTCTGCCCCGCGTCCCCCGCGCCATTCCTCCCTGACGACGCCACGCTCTTTTTCAATCTCGGCGTTATCGAAGCTGAGATTATGCGCCCAGTCTTCCAACACGAGCAGCCCGCGTTCCATCATCTCAGGCTTGTCGGTCGGAACCTGCAACATATAAACCGTCTCGTTAAAGCTGGTGTAAGCATTCAAGTCTGCTCCGAAGCGCATACCCAACGACTCGATGAACGAGAAGAGTTCATTCTTGGGAAAGTGCTGCGTACCGTTAAAGGCCATATGCTCGACAAAATGAGCCAACCCCTGTTGATCATCGTCTTCGAGAATTGACCCGGCCTTGATGACCAACCGTAATTCAGCGCGCTTTTCAGGCTTCTGGTTGGCGCGGATGTAATAGCGCAGCCCATTGGCAAACTTGCCCATCGTGATTTGCTGATCAACAGGCATCTCTTGCGCCTTCGCCGGAGCCGGAGCCTGAGCCATCACTGCTGTTTGTTGCCGAACGCCGACCAGGCATAGCGCCACCAGGACGGCTGCGGTCAGGAACATGAACTGAGTGCGGTTGCGATTCGTCATATGGTTTCCTCTTATTTAGAACGAGTTAGTTTTCACGCCAATTCGGCTGTTCAAACTGGGGTTTAGCACTGACAAATTTGCACAAGCGTTGCGCATTATTGTCGCGCCTCCCTGCTGAGATCAGGAGCATCTGCCGCGCAGCAGATGCTCCTGACAAGCCGTGGTTTACATACTTTACTACTTAACATTGATCTGCACTTTGTTGGTAACTTTCCCATCTACTGTTGCGGTCAAATCCACCAGCCCTCTGCCAATCAAAGTGCGTGGCAAGCGGATGTTCATTTGATCCAGCCCGAATAACGCCCCTTGCGCGCCTGCGTAAAGCACGGGTGCGCTCACGCCGCCGATGTCAACTGAGACGCCTGACAAGCCGCTGTTGAAGCGCGAGCCGGTGAGGAACAGCACCAAAAATACCTGTTCGCTTTCCGGCCCCAGATCAATGGGAGCGGGCACGAAGGCGTTGTTCTGAAATTGCGCGATGGGTTCATAAGTTTGCGCGCCGCTGGCTGCCACGCGCAGGGCAAGGGCTGAGGGAACCCCCGCCCCGGTCGCGTTGGAAGTGAAAATACCGGGGCTTACGCGATTGATGGCTACCGTACCTGACGATACAGCGCCGCTGCCGCTGGTAATCGTCACCGTCGCATTGCCATCCGGCATCCCCGCTGGCATCAGGTAATTCACCTGGCCGGGCGAGACGAAGAAAAGCGACACTGGCCGCACGGTTCCCCCGCTGTCAGTCACCGACACCGTCGTACCTAACAATATCGTAGGCAAGGTTGCCGTACTCGCCGTTGCTACGCCTGTCGCCAGATTCACGCCGAAACCCGCCACAATCATTTCCGGCGTCAGCGGCGTCTTGTAATTAGCCGCCGACACGCTGGCCAGTGGCCCGGCGCTTACTCCGCTCACAGTGAGCGAATAAGCCCGCGTACCCATACAGTTGTTGGCATCCGTCGCCTTGACCGTGAAGTTGAACGTGCCTGCCGCTGTCGGCGTGACCGTTAAGGCTCCGTTGGACGGTAGCGTTACGCCATTCGGCAATCCGCCCGCGCTGAGCGTGAATTGATACGGCCCGGTTCCGCCCGTCGCCGTGAAGTTGACGCTGTAAGCCTGATTCAACGTCGCGTTCGCCACCGTCGCCGGATTTACCGTGATGGTTGGGCAGGTGACGGTGAAAGGTGCGGTAGTTACGTCGGGGCATCCCGCCTTGCTGATGGTGAGCGGGCCGGTGACGGCTGTTGCCGGAACCGTCACCATCAGTTGCGTAGCGGTATTACCCGTAATGATGGCCGTGACATTGTTGCCGAATTTCACGCCGGTGATGCCCGTGAAATTCATGCCGTTGATCGTGACCGTGCTGTTCACGTTGCCGCTGGCGGGCGAGATGTCTGCCACCGTCGGGCAAGCGACCGCACCTGGAATCGTGACTTTGCCGTCGGTGAGATTGGTTTGCGCGTCGTCGTTGAGTACGAGCTTTTGAATCTTCAACACCGACGAACTGCCCGCCGCACCTATTACGTCAAACTTGAGATTAAGCAACGCGCCCGTACCGACAATCGCATTCACGCCAAAAGCCGAAACCGTCAGTTGCCCGGCCGTAGCCGTGTTGGGTGTAAGCGTCAAGCCGTTGCTTAACGTGCCCGCCGCGTCAACCGGCGTAGCTTGCAGCTTCAACACTGCCGGGTCGTAAGTCAGCACCAAGTCATAGGCAATGATGTCGTCTTGCGCCGTCAACGTACCGCCCACATTGACCGGAATCGTCAGACTCGCGCCGTTCGCCGCCGTCAAGATCGGCAACGAGATGGGAAGCTGCACGCGCGGCTCACGCACTTCAACCGGCTCCGCGACACCGTTTAACGTACTGGGAGGAAAGAATGGCGGTGGTCTCCAACTGCCGTTCACGTCGCCCACGAGCAGGGCGTCGAAAATCAAATCGGTTATATCTGTCTCGCCGGGCGGAATTTCTTTTATCGGCATCGAATGCTTTACCGTACCGATAGGCGTCGTCGGCCCAAATTGGAGAATTCCCGCCGCCGCCCGTGCGATTTGCGCGGCATCCAGCGAAGTCACCGCGCCGTTGCCGTTCGCATCTCCGGCCAGTTGCTGACATGGCGTGAACTGAAGGATTCCAGCCGCCGCGCGCGCAGTAATCGCCGCATCCAGACTGGTAATGCCGTTGACGATTCCGGGAGTAGCAGGCGGCAGGCTCGCCGTAATGGTGACATTGCCCAGAATCGAGCGTGCAAAAGAATAAGCGCCGTTGTTATCCGTCGTAGTCGTCACTGGCGGCTCATCAGAAGTATTGCTCCTCCGCGTCAACACTACGCCCGGCACAGGAATCGAAGGCGCAATGCAGGAAGTGACTATGCCTGCAATCGTGCGGAAACTACGTTCCACTGTGAACTGATAATCTTTGCGCCCGCTACATCCATTTGCGTCGGTCGCTTCAATCCCAATGTTGAAAGTGCCTGCCTCGGTGGGTGTACCCGAAACCACGCCCTCTGGGGATAACGTCAATCCCGCTGGCGGTGGAAAGCGGTCAACTCCAGCCTTGAAGGTATAGGGCCCAGTTCCGCCCGTTGCGGTAAACCTAAAGCTAAAAACCTGCCCCACCCGCGCATTCGTTATCGTCGGCGGGCCAACCGTAATCACCGGACAAACAGACTCAATTAGCAGCGTAAATGCTTTGCGTCCGCTGCATCCGCTTGCGTCAGTCACTTCTATCTCAAAAGTGAAATTGCCTGAACGTTGCGGCGTACCGGAAAACATACCTTCGCGCGTCAACAGACTTGCGCCCGGCGGAAAGAACGGTGGAATAATCATCGGCGTCGTGATGGCAAATACATACGGCGCGGTTCCGCCCGTAGCCGTAAACGGAAAGATGATAACTACCCCTACTCGCGCCGTCGGTATCGTCGGTGGGCCAACCGTAATCGTCGGGCAAGCACGCTCAATGATCAGCGTATAGGCTTTACGACCGACACATCCGTTGGCGTCGGTGACTTCTATGTCTACGGGAAAACTGCCTTCCTGCGTCGGCGTACCCGCAATCGCTCCGGCGGGCGACAGCGTCAGCCCCGGAGCAGTAACGGCACCCCCTATCGCTCTGAAGGTATACGGCCCGGTTCCGCCCGATGCCGTAAACGCAAGACTGAAGACCTGCCCAACCCGCGCATTCGGCACCGTCGGCGGCCCCACCGTAATCGTCGGGCAAGTGCGCTCAATCAACAGCGTAAAGGCTTTACGACCGCTGCATCCGCCCGCGTTAGTTACTTCTACTACCAAAGGGAATTCACCTGCCTGGATGGGCGTACCCGCCAGCACGCCTTCTGGTGACAGCGTCAAGCCTGGCGGCGGAGGGGCACCCGGTACCCTGTAAGTAAACGGCCCCGTCCCGCCCGTCGCCGTAAACATAACCCCGGCGAAGACTTGCCCTACCCGTGCAGTCGGCAACGTCGGCGGATCAATCGTCAACTCGCAATCATCCACCACCAGCGTGTAACCACGACTCCCCGTGCAGCCGCCGCCATCCGTCGCTTGAATCGCAAAACTAAAACGCCCCGCGAGCGAAGGCGTACCGGAAAGCGCGCCATCCGATGAAAACGACAACCCCGGCGGCAAAGTGCCAGTTACGCGGCTGAAGCTATACGGCGCGGTTCCGCCCGTCGCGGTGAAGCGAACGACTAGGCCGAACGATACCCGCGCAGTCTGGATCGTTCCGGGACTCACCGTAATCGTTGAACATCCCTCGACCGTGATTGCGTATTCCCGCTGCCCGCTACATTCACCGCTCCGATCCGCCGCTCTGATCACGAAGCTAAAACGCCCTGCCGTCGTCGGCGTACCCGAAAGCGAACCGGTCGGACTCAATGACACCCCCGGCGGCAACGTACCGCTCACCCGGCTGAAGGTATAAGGCCCAACGCTGCCCGATGCGGTGACATTCGCGCTAAAAACTTGACCGACTCTGCCGCTCGGCAAACTCGCCGGACTGACCGTGATGACCGGGCATTGTTGAAATGCGTTGGATTCTCCCATCGCCATGCCTGCCGATCCGCGAAGCCCGCTATTGATGGCAAGCGCGCTGACCAACCACACCAGCAGCGCCCATACGAATAAAGAACGACGTACCCCCAAGCGATTTTCGCCTGAAATAAAACCAGCAGCTACTGAAGCAAATCGAAAATTGGCATTCATTGTTATCTCCTCAAGTTTCCTCGAAACAGTCTTCTTCCCTGCCACGCAAACAAGCAGAGGCGGGACAAACTTCAACCAGCCCGCGTGTACGACTGCTCGTTAGTCGTCGCAGGAAAAATTGGTGGGTGTGTGCCGTGGAAAGCAGCCGAGTAATGAATGGCCTCGCATTCCCGCAGCGAAAATAGGAACTGAGGCGGCTCAGGCTTAGCTTGATTGCGGTTCGCCTGAGCCGCCTGCTTCGCTATGCAATAACTATCTCAATCGCTTCGATCCGACGGTTCTGACCGGTAGTGCCCGCTTGCACTCCGTCGTAAGCCCAATCACTCCAGCCTTTGTTTTTCATGTGAACGCGGTATTTCACATGGCAATTGAGCGGCGCATTGACCAGTCGAATTTTTACGGCTTCCATCCGACGGTTTTGCCCGGTCGTGCCGCACTGCTGACCTTCGGCTGTCCAATCCGTCCAACCCGTATCTTCGAGATGGGCTTGATATTCGATGGTCGTGTTCGGCGTAGCGCCAGTCAGCGAAATCTTGATCGCCTCGATGCGACGATGTCCCCCCGTTGTGCCCGCCGTCGCGCCATTGCAAACCCAACCCAGCCAGCCATCGCCTTTGACATGCACCTGATAGCAGACGCCGGGGCACGGCAGCAGCGGCAAGGGCGAACCAGGACAGCGCCCTTTGTCGAACTCGAAGAATCCATGCAACGCCATCCCCGTCGCTACGCCGCCGCCGTTATTGACCACTACCCGCAATTCATTGCGCCCCGCCTTGAACCGGTTGGCCGGGATAGTGACCGTCGCGACATTTGCATTTGTATGAGAGGGACTGTTCTGGTTGCCTCCGACCAAAGGCGGACCGTTCAGAAACACGGTGGATTTATCATCTGACAATAACTGCAAGCTCGTATCAGACGCGCTGAATCCTGAACACAAATCGAACAGCAGGCGGTAGGTGTAATCACCCTTCGGCTTTTCATTAGAGGGGCGAATCCAGAGTGCGCCGCCTATCGCGCCCCAGGCATTATTCGGCGCAGTCAAAACCGCCGGCGCGAAATCGCTGGAACCCGGCAACGCCACTTCCCACGCGGCGACACCCGTGCTGATGTCGAAGCCGAAATCTTCGCAAACCGGCAAACAGCGCGGCTCTACGCGTTCCGTGTGCAACGCATTCAACGCACCACCGACCGAAGCGGACGTGCCGTAAACCGCTACGACATCCAGCGGGTTTTCCGTTTCGATAATGACCCAGCCTTTGACGAATTCTGCCGGTTTCGTTTGCGCATTGCGCAGACGTTCCATCACGTCCGGGCAATCAATTTCCAGCGCCTCATCCGGGCCGAGTTTGGCTTCAGCAAACGGGCTTACGTCGCCGACTTTCAGGCCAGGCAATCCGACAGCGACTTTCCAGCGAAAGGTGACGACATCACAACGTGACGGGTTGTGAATATTGACGGCAGTGAAATACTGACCCAGCGGCAAAGGATTCCCCTTAGCTTCTTTAACGACGCCACAAGCGATTTTTACGGCGTATTGCAAATCGGTGCGCCCCTTGGGCGTGTCTTGACAGCAAGATTGACAACTCATGTTTTTCTCCTTGTGCAATTTCTCTTTCGTCAGAGAAATAGGGTTAAGTGGTGAGTGGCGGAATGCCCGCGTTAATTCTGTTTGGTTACACAAGGAATGGGGCGAAGGGCTGGGCGATATTACCGAGGGCTAAAAAAAATCTGGCGAGGTTGAATGATTCGACTGGTTTGGCAGGCTGCGCAAAAAACAATTGCCGACACTACCGCAACGAACACACCGCCCATCATCCCGATAGTGGTGCGGTTCGTTACGGCCAGCGTCGGCAAATGGTAGAACCATTGCGCTTTGGTTTCAGTGCCCCAATCTATATGAGAGGCAAGCGAGGCCAACTCTTACCAGTCTCGCTTGCCTATTTTCGAGCAACTTCGGCTGGCTTGGAACTAATGATCAATCTCATTTAATTGATCAATCTCATTTAATTGTTGCCTTGGGGTTGTTCGGATTGCCCGGATCAACTGGAACGCAGGCCTTACACATTGATAATTTCAGTTCTTTCCTAACAAAGTAAGTTTCACCCCCAATTTGCAGTATTGTTACTGTTTCTTTGCTCGTTTTCTTGTAATCAGTAATCTCAGTGGGCTTCCAATGCTCAAGGTCCGTTTCTTTCCTCAGCAACTGTATTACAAACCCAGCCTCGGATTTTGAACTGGGAGCTGTTGTTTTCACAGCCGAAAGATTGTTGAGGATATAGTCTGGCAAGCCGTCATGGTTTACATCAAGGAACCCATTAAGTAGCTGAGGCGCAGACACCGCATTGCTGAAAGTGAGTTGATCAGAAGTCACAACTCGATAGTACCAATGTCCTGCGCAGTCCTTCTTCTTCTGCGTTCTAAAGGTAATTGCCACCCAAGCACTCAAGGGCTTCATACCCATATCGCTTAGGGATAAAACATTATTCGCAACTTCGCTTTTATCTTTCAGAATGCTCAACCGCGCGCCCATATCAGGGTCGCTATGACCTTCTTCATGGACTACCTGCTGTTTTTTCATTGGAGTGGGGGTAGGCGCTGCCTGCCCCTGTTTCTGTGGTGATGCCGTTTTCTGCTGGCCTGCTGACCGGCCTTGGTTTTGCTTGGCCTGCGAGATGAGTGGTACGGCTATCACTAATGACAGCACAAGCATGAACCCGAAAACAGTTAAAATGGACTTCATCCCGCAAATGGTCGCTGTATTCATAATCGTCTCCTTAGTCTTCTGAAGTTCGGGCCACAAAGCAAAGTGAACGGCTTAGCCCGGTGGCCATTCACTTTTCCTTACAAAGTTAGAGGGGGAGAATAACGCTTACATATTACCGGCTAGCCCAAGAATTTTGTTAGTCCACTTAGCAGACAAAACGACTAAACCCTAATCAGTCCGAGATTGCCTTCGTGAAAGGGGTAATTTAGCATCGCTCCTGATTTCACGCAGACACTCAAGAAATCAGTGGTTGACCGCCAGCCAGTGCGTCAGTTTTTTGATCAAGTCAGGTTCCGTAACCGGAGAAGCCAATGTCACTTTTCAAAACGTCCAACTTTCCAACCAGGCTATTGCTTATTACCATGTTGCTGATGGCGCAGCCGCTTTCGGCATCACAAGCCCAGCTATCAGATGAGACAGTTTGGCGAGAGAGAACCAGACTCTTTTTTAAGACCCACGAAAAGAAAACCCTTGGCGACTTGCTCGTTTGGTGGGATCAACAATCCCCTAACATGCCAACCTATCGGCAACAGATCGAGAAATCCTTTTCAACGTTATTAAAACTGGAATTGCTCAATCTCAAGTTTTATCCATCACAGATTCAAAACCAAGCAGTGCGGATACGCGTGGACGTAGAGTTCAATGCCATAGACGCACAAACCAATCAGCCAGTGACAGAAATGAGATTGATGAAGCGCGTGCTTGATTGGCGCAAACAAAACGACGAATGGAGGCTTTGGCAGGAACTGTCTGCGCATGAAGACTTAGCCAATCGTTTGTTAGCCACCAATGACAAAGATATACAGCAACAGCTACTTGCCGAAGAACCAGAATTGATTTCAATTGACCTTGCTAAAGCGTTGAACTCTTTAGGCGTAGCACGCTATCTATCACGCCCCTCAGATACGGTGTTTATCAACGACGCCTTTCAGCTTGCTTATCGAATCGCCAGCCAAATCAATGACACGCAGAGTTCGGCTGAACCGTTGAACAATCTCTGCTTGGCTAAAAACTACGCAGGACTTTACGAAGAAGCACTGGGTTACTGCAACCAAGCACATCAATTGTTTGCTGCCATTGGTGACAAACTCGGTCTGGCTCGCGCCCTCGAACGTCTTGGGATGGTCAATATCTCATTGGGAAATTATGAAATCGCCAAAGCCCATTTAGAAAATGGACTAAAAATTCGAGATGAATTAGACGAACCCGACAAAACCGCTAGAGCGTTGAATGAGTATGGACGTTGGCATCTATTGTTAGGTTATTACGACAAGGCAGTAACCGTGTATCAGCAAGCGTTGAAGTTGCGAGAAGAGATTGCCCGAAAAGAACCAGGCAACAAGGAGAACCTACGCAGCGCACGTCTTTTACTGGCGAATCTGGGGCTGGCTTACGATCATCAAGGACGTTATGCGCTCGCACTTAATGGATATGAGAAAAGCAGAGCTATTGCGAAAGCATTAAACCTTGATCCAAAGCAAATGTCCGGCGACATTGGCTCGACTTACAAGAAGCTGGGAAACTATGAATTAGCTTTGCAGTATTACACTGAGAGCCTTGCTTTTCGTGAGCAACAAGGCGCGCGCCCACAAATCATCAGCGCACTCACAAACTTGGGCGAGATATATCAACTGTTGGGAAATAGCGAAAAATCAGTGGAGTTTTATCAGCGAGCGTTGGAATTAAGTGAACAAGAGACGAACAAAAGGTTGATTTGCAATTCTCATCGAGCCGTAGGCACAGGCTTTTTATTTCAAAATAAACCTGACCGAGCTTTGAGTCATTTTCAAAAAGCCTTAGCGGTTTGTGACCCGCACTTTAACCGAGAATTTACTGCTGATGTGAATTTGCAGATGGCTACGATCTTCGCGGTGCAGCGAGATTATGCTCGCGCCGGTTCATTGGCTGATCAAGCGTGCGAAATTATCGCCGCCATTGAAGGTCCCGACGCACGCAGCCGAATGCTGACGTTGGCTGGGCGCGTTTACCTTGCCGTCAATCAAATTGAAAAAGCGCGTAAAGCATTGCTCGAAGCCATCGCACTCATTGAGCAAATGCGCGGCAACGTTGCTGGCAATGAAGCGCAAAGCCAGGCTTTCTTTGAAAGCAACGTCGCTCCTTATCTGACTTTCACCGAAACACTGCTCACTGAAAATCATCCGGTCGAGGCGTTTAGTTACGCAGAGCGCGCCAAAGCCCGCAGCCTGCTCGACGTTCTCCAATCAGGCAAACTGAACCTGATGAAATCAATGACGGCTGCCGAACAGGCGCAGGAACAGCAACTCCACTTACAACTCGCCGCACTCAATACGAAACATTCCCGCGAGCAAACGCGGGAAAAACCGGATCCGCAACGACTAGCCACCCTCACTGCTCAAGTAGAAAAAGCCCGCCTCAATTATGAAGACTTCCGCACTAAACTTTACGCCGCACATCCTGAGTTACGTGTGCAGCGTGGCGAGGTCAAGCCGATTTCTTTGGCAGAAGCCGCTGAGTTATTGCCCGATGCGCGCACGGCGCTTTTGCATTACGTCGTGATGGCGGAACACGTAAGGCTGTTCGTGATTACCAAAGCGAAAGACGGGCAGCCGCAATTGCGCGTAGAAACGCTGCCCCTCAAACGCGAAGACTTGACCAAGCGCGTCGAACAGTTTCGCCAGCAATTGGCCGAACGCGATCCGCGCTTTGGCAAGCTGGCGACGGAGCTTTATGCGCAGTTGTTCAAAGCGGCGCGCGCTCATTTTCCCGCGCAAACGAAACTCGTGATCGTACCCGACGGGCCGTTGTGGGAGTTGCCATTTCAAGCCTTGCTGACCGAACAAAACCGCTATCTGTGGGAAGAGCATACGTTGGCTTATGCGCCTTCGCTCACGGTGTTGCGCGAGATGATGCGGGCGCGTCCGGCGCGTTCGGCGAAATCAACACCAGCGTTATTGGCGATGGGCGATCCGCAGTTAGGAGGCGCAAACGTCGAACGCGCGCAACAGCTAATGGGAGGCAGTTACGAACCATTGCCCGAAGCCCGTAAACAAGTAGAGCTTTTGCAGCAATTCTACGACCCGAACCGCCGCA
>JANNUY010000678.1:0-1202 GCA_031414155.1 Acidobacteriota bacterium | reverse complement strand
GGCAAATACATTCTGAGCCATCTCGATAACGACCGAACGTTGCTGACGCACTTGGGAATGACGGGCAGGTTTCTTTATGTCGGAGCGCAAGACGTTGCGCCGAAGCATACGCACGTGACGCTGTGGCTCGATAACGGCAAGCGGCTGCTTTATGAAGACCCGCGCCAGTTCGGGATGATGGGCTTGAGCAAAACGGCGGAACTCGGCGCTTATAAATTACTCGCCAAACTCGCGCCCGAACCTTTCAGCGACAAATTCACATTGGCTTATCTGACCGCGACGCTGTTGCGTTCAGACCAGCAGATCAAGCTGGCGTTGCTCGATCAAACGAAGGTGTTAGGCTTGGGGAATATCTACGCCGCCGAGGCGTTGCATCGCGCGCGCATCCATCCGCAAACGCCCGCGAGCCGTTTGACCAAAACGAATCTCGCCGCGTTATACCGCGAGATTGTGGTTACCTTGACTGAAGCGATTGAGAATGACAGCACGATGAATACCGACCCCTCAGACTTGGGCGCAAGCTATACGGGCGGCGTTTATGAATCCATGACAAAGGTTTACGAACGCGCAGGCTTGCCTTGTTTGACTTGCGGTAAACTGATCGAACGCATCACGCAAGGCCAACGCTCGACCTATTTTTGCTCGCGCTGCCAAAAGTTGCGTTGACGGCGCGCGTTCATCTGTCCAAACGCGGCAAACTGTTTTAGAGTGCGGCTGCATTTAACAATCCAATCAATCAGCAACAATTTGTAGGGTAAGTTCTCAACTTGCCCTACCTATATGAGTTTATCTGGTAGGGCAGGTTGAGAACCTACCCTACAGATTCTTTAAGGAGCTTTCGTTATGAAGTGGGCGAAGTCCGTCAGTTTTGTCGTATTGTTTTCTCTCGCAACTTTCGCGCAGGAAGCGTTGACGCCTGCGGCGTTAGAAGCTGCGCTGAATGCCAAGCCGACGGGCGCGGCGGCGGATGCGTTAGTCACGCGCATTCGGCAAACCTTCGGTGGCGATCTCACCAAACCGCTCGCGCCTAAAGTGGATGATCTTGAGGTGGCGTGGGCGATTGAAGTCGCCGACGCCAAAGAGGCGCGCGTGATGTTCGACCACCTGCAACAGGGCTTGCCGCTCACGCGTATCGGCACGAGCAACGTCTTTGCGGGCGTGCGGCATTTCGGTTGGGGCGATGCGACGCGCTGGCAATACGA
>JANNUY010000677.1:0-6339 GCA_031414155.1 Acidobacteriota bacterium | reverse complement strand
TGCGCATCACGGCCCGCGCCTCGGACTTGTCGGCCAGCGCGCTGACCGCCTGTCATTTAACCTGCATACAAACGGCTTTGTAGGCGGTGAGTTTGGGGGCAGCTTGTGCTGTGTTCGTCATAGGCAAAACAAATCATTTTCCATTTGCGATTTTAGATTTTTCATTTGTCATTGCCGAAGCAGGTTTCCTCTCCAATGAAAAATCTAAAATAGAAAATCACAAATGGAAAATTTCTTCTGGCTTTAACTCCGTCGGCCTGGTGCGACTCCGCTTGCCGGAGCCAAACATTCCAATAACTCTCCGCCGGGGCCGCGAATGATCATCGCTTTGACGCGCCCAAAACACGGGCGATCAATGGTGGCGGGGCCGCGAATGATGGGCACACTGGAGTGGCGACAGGCCGCTTGCAACACATCCATATCGGGCGTCATTACGCTCATCATCCAGTAACCAAGCCGCAAGCCGTCGGCGTTGGGCGTAGCGTCTTGCTGGTCGTAACCCGCTGGCAAACCGAGTTCGAGAAATTCGAGCTTGCCTGTCCATGTGCCCGACGTGAGCAGCGCCATCTGCACCCGTGTGGCACTCGGCGCGCCCATCATTCCGGCAAAAGGTTCGCCTTGCTGGTCAATTGAGACGGCGACATTCATCCCCAAGGCATCGCGGTAAAACGCCAACGCCTTATCGAGCGAAGGCACAATGGTTCCAGCCGTGGCGATGGATTCGGCAAACAACGACGCTTCGGGTTTCGCGCCGCCGACTTCGAGCAAGGTGCAGCGTTCGCCTGAAGGCAATTCGATCAGCACCTCGCGGATGGCCTGCCCGCCCGCTTCATAACTTTTCGGCGTATTCAACGCCCGCGCGCCGATGGCTTCAGCCGCCGCGACCGCGCGTTCGATGTCGCGGGTGCGAAAGTTCAAGGTGAACCAGCCAAAATCGAGCGGACGATTGCGATCACGAATCGTCACCGCCGTCGCACCGGGAATCTCGACCAGATCAACCATGCCGAAACTCTCACCCGGACGCGCGAGCCTGACGCACAGGATTTCGCGTTCGGGCAAGCCCCACAGGCGACGCGCTTTGTCAGCGAGCATGGTCGTTTCGCCTATGGGCTGAAGTCCCACGACGTCAGTGAAAAAGCGTTTGGCGTTGGTTACGCTGGCGACACGGATGACTGCGCTTTTGACGGCGCTGATTAACGGTTGAGACGATGCCATTAGTGTTTTGTATCCTCTGCGGCGGTCGTTAATTCGATTGAATGGGAAGGGCAACTGACCGCTCGATATGTTTTTGTTAAGTCTTGAAGCGTAATGATTCCCCGCGATCACGGCGTCTAGCTTGCATTCGCAAGGGGAGCGACGCTGTCAGGTTCAGGTTGTGGATCGGAGGAAAGTGCAAGGAAGAATAAGCCGGAGGCGAAGATGGATGCAATGCCACACACCGTGTAAGCCCAGTTCCAACCCCAGCGCTCGACGGTTAAGCCCATCGCCAACGGCCCAAAAGCAATGCCCAGATTTACCGCCAGCGAACCCGCGAAGGTTACGCCGGTCGCGCGCAACCGCGTAGGAAAGTTTTCGGCAATAAACGTGAATTTCACCGCCGTCGTGCCGTAAAAGAAAATCGTCATCAGACAATACGAAATCATCACGCTCCACCAGCTTTCAGCCCACCAGATCAAGGCCGCGAACGACAGCGCGCCGAGTTGCGCCCACAGGATGATGACGTTGCGCCGCTTCATCACGAACTCACCCACGATGGCGGCTACGATGTAACCGATTGAACCGACGAGGTAAGAAATCCCCACGATGGAAACGGCATCGGCGGGCGTCCAGTGACGATGGCGCTGGAAGTAAAGGTTCAGCCAGAGTGTCGTACCGTAAGCGAAAACGTGAAAGAACTCGCCCAGGAAAAGCATGATCGTCTTGAACCGCAACGCGGGGCTGAACAGTTCGCTGAAATGCGGTTTGGCTTGCGCCTCGTGCGCCGCCACGAACGCCACGGGTTCGCGCAAATATCGTTTGATAATGAGGTAGTAAGGAATGCTCAACAGGCTGATAAAAAACGCATAACGCCACGCGCCGTTTTGCCAACTATCGTTGCCAAAATAACCAATCAGAAAGAGGCACAGTTGCGAAGCCAGAAAGAATCCGACTGGATAGCCGATCTGCAAAATGCCTGACATCAATCCGCGATAACGCTTGGGCGTTTCTTCGACCACGATGGTTCCTACGATGGGCGATTGAATGCCGCCGGTGGCAAAACCAATGGTGCGCAACGCCAATAGCGAAAACGTCGAGCGACCCCAATACAGCAGCGCCACGAAAAACGAACCAACGACCATCGAAGTTTGAAAGACACGCTTGCGGCCTATGTGGTCGGTCAATGCGCCAAGCGCCGCAATGCTAAAACCGGCGATGATGAATACCACTGCCGAATAATATCCGGCCTGTTCGGTCGTCCAGCCATAAGTATTGATGATTTGCGGAAAGACGAATTGGTAAATCGCCTGATCCATGTTTTCTAAACTCACACCACACAGGCAAATCAGGAAGGCGCGCATTGGATAGCCTTTCACGCTTTGCCAGAAATGTTTGAGTGAAGCGGGTTCGTTATGTTGTGGTTGCTGCATGTGTTTGAGGCAAAGGGAAAAACCACTGCAATTGATCGCGCAAGCGAACAACTTCGCCGACGACGATCAGTGCTGGGGGTTTCACGTCGTGGCTGTTCATCAAGGCGGCGATGTTTTCGAGGTCACTGACGAATACTTCTTGCTGCGGCGTCGTGCCCCAACGAATGACGGCCACGGGCGTATGCGGCGCGCGGCCTTGCGCGTAAAGCTCTTCGACCAACTGGGCGATGCGGGCGACGCCCATAAAAAACACCAACGTGTCGGCGTTCGTGGCGATGCGTTCCCACCGCGCGGCGTCTGCGTCTTTCGCAGGGTTTTCGTGCGCCGTCACAAACGCAACCGAACTGCTGTAGCCACGATGTGTGAGCGGAATGCCCGCGTAAGCCGGAGCCGCGATGCCCGCCGATACGCCGGGCACAATCTCAAACGCGATGCCAGCGGCAGCGAGCGTTTCGGCTTCTTCGCCGCCACGACCAAAAATAAATGGGTCACCGCCTTTGAGCCGCACGATGGTTTTATGTTGCTGCGCTTTGGCGACAAGCAATTCGTGAATCTGATCTTGCGTGATGCAATTCTTGCCGCCCTGCTTGCCGACGAAAAGCATTTCGGCATCGGCGCGCGCGAGCTTAACGATGGCTTCGCTGACGAGGTAATCATAAAGCACGCAATCAGCCGCTTGCAGCACATCGCGCCCTTTGACCGTGAGCAAGCCAGGGTCGCCGGGGCCTGCACCGACTAGATACACTTTGGGTGAATTCATGATTGGTTCCTGTGTTGTGGGGGTTGAAGCGCTCCGATTAAACCACAGCACGTATCTTTACGCGAATTTCATCACGAGTATTGCGGCGCTTTGCGACGTGTGCGTATACTGCCCGCCGCCTGCTTCACTGCGAAGCATCGCATGGCAGACACACCAACATAACAACAAACAATAAAGTGATAACACAAGGAGACTCGCTATGAATTTGACAGGATTATTGAGTGATGCGCTGGGCGGCGGTACGGTTAGCCAAATCAGCGAAGCCATCGGTGCCGATGAAGCTACGACCTCAAATGCGATTCAAACCGCGTTGCCAATGCTAATCGGCGGTTTGGCCAATAACGCCTCTGACGAAAATGGCGCGGCTTCGATCTTGAACGCACTCAATCAAGATCATGACGGTTCGGCGCTGGACAATCTGGGGCCGCTGATCGCAAATCTTGGTGGCGGACAGGGTGCGGGCATTCTGGGGCACATCTTAGGCAGCCGCCAACCACAGGTCGAACAAGGCATCAGCGCGGCCAGCGGTTTAGACATGGGCAAAGTCGCACCGCTCCTGATGATGCTCGCGCCGATTGTGATGGGCGCGCTCGGCAAAACCAATCAACAACAAGGCGGACTCGACATCGGCTCGCTCGCGGGTTTGTTGGGCGGAACCAGCCAAACCATGAACTCGGGCAATCCCCTGATGGGTATGCTCGGCGGCTTGCTTGACCGCGATAAAGACGGTTCGGCCATTGATGACGTACTGGGCATGGTGATGGGCGCGATGCGAAAGTAATTACAGATTGCGGATTGCGGATTGCGGATTGCGGATTGCGGATTGTGTGAACAAACTGCAATCCGCTTTTTTTGGGTACGCACGCGCCCTCGCGTGCGTCTCGGCAGGCAAAGCATCAAGCTCTCTATAAAGGTTCTCTTTCAGCACCATCGCAAACAAAACCACGCGGGCACGCGAGAGCGCGTGCGTACCCATCTCTTTTATTCAAGGCTGAAAATATCCGTCATCATTCCGCTCGGAGTTTGAATACGAATGGCTTCGACAGTTCCCAGCAGAGTGTGAATGGTTTGTGCTTGGCTAGTGTCGCAACCAAAGTCATTGAGTCGTTCGGTCAGCCAAACCGGATGCAACTGCCCGCACGCAGGCGGTCGAGCCGACGAATAACGATTCATTCCCTGCGCGCCTTGATAAGCCACGAGTTGCATTTGTCCATAAGGATTCGCGCGCGCGCCGAAAATGTTCATCGCCACGACTGCGCCCGCAGGCAAGCCAATCAGCTTTTCGATTTTCTCTCCGCGCAAGCGATGTTCGCCAATTAGCTCAAGGCCAAAGATTTCACGATAAAAAGCCGTTTCGGCATCAATGTCTTCGACCACCGCGACGAAGTTCGTGATGCCCGCATAGCCGCGTTCGTTAAACGCGAAGGGCACGCCGATCTTTTCAAGCAGCCCAAGATTTAAGCCGTCGTGCGCGAGCAATTGAACTTCGTTTACATCAAAAGCACCTGCTGGATAATTCACCCACGGCGAGCGGAAGCTCAAGCCCCGTGCCAGCATTTCTTTATAACGCGCAGGCAAGTCGCGCGGCGCTAGATTCAAAGACTTAGGGCAAAGGTCAATCGTCGCTGCCCCTTGTCTGACAGGTGGCGCAGGCTGTGCGAATTCCACCAGCCACACGCGACCCGTGGCGATGCCAGCCGTACCCAACAACGCCTGCGCCGTAATGCTGCCCCGTGGCAATTGCCAGAAAGATTCGAGACTCGCATCGGCTCCCGTTTGTTGAGCGATGATTTCAAACCCGAATACGACGTGCCACAAATCGAGCGCCACGGGTAACGAAGTTACGCCCACGACAGCGGCGGCAATGGCATCTTGTTCAACCAGTGAAGCCATTACTTGAGCGCAATGACTACGTTGCGAAATGGTTTCTTGGTACTGTTCACCAACGTAGGCGCAATCTCCCCCTTGTCGTGCCAAACGATTTCCCCGCGCTTGCGGAACTTGTGCAATGTAACCCCTTTCGCATCAGTCGCGTCGTATTCAGCATCATCCAAAAACACTATTACCTGATCGGTGTCGCGCGTGTAAGGTGTCCGTTTAGATTGCGCCCCGTAGCTGTATTCCGTCACTGCCACCCGTTCGTTTTCGAGCAGTGATTTGCTTTGCACCGCAGGCTGCTGCCAACGCGCGAGTGCCAGTCCCGTCGAAACGCCAGCCACAAAAAGCGTGATAACCAATGCGAACTTCTTCATCTTCGTTTTCCTTTCAGTTCAAAGTTTTAAGGCCGAAGGCTTCAAGATATTTCACGCCTGCGCCCGTGTTGAAAATCACAACCTTGTCATCAGATCGCACTTCGCCCCGTGCTTGCAATCGGCGCAACACGGGCAGGCAAGCCGAACCTTCGGGCGCGCAGAAGACGCCTTCGAGCGCGCCGATTTCGTGAGCGGCGACGATCATCTCTTCGTCGGTGACGGCTTCGGCTCCGCCCCCGGACTTACGCAAAATGTCGAGCATGATGAAATCACCGATGGCACGAGGTACGCGCAAACCTGACGCCACGGTGTGAGCATTCTCGAACTCAGGCGCATCGTTCCAGCCATTGTGAAAAGCCCGCACGATAGGCGCGCAACCCGTGGCTTGCACCGTATACATTCGCGGACGCGCGCTGCTGATCCAGCCCATGGCTTCCATCTCGTCGAAGGCTTTCCACATTCCAATCAGCCCCGTGCCGCCACCCGTCGGATAAAGAATCACGTCGGGCAACGTCCACGCGAACTGTTCGGCCAACTCATAGCCCATCGTCTGTTTGCCTTCGATGCGATAAGGCTCTTTGAGCGTCGAAACATCGAACCAGCCTTCGGCCTCTTTGCGCCGCGCTACTTCTGCGCCGCAATCCGTAATCAGTCCGTCAATCAACGTAACTTTTGCGCCCAACACTTCGCACTCATAGCG
>JANNUY010000676.1:0-8580 GCA_031414155.1 Acidobacteriota bacterium | reverse complement strand
CTGACCTTGCGAATCAGGGTCGCCCTGGAAGTTCTGGCGCTTGTTGCCCTGTTCGATCAACGCACCGAATTTCATCGTGTGCGTGCCTTTCACTTTCGACAGGTTGTCGTTGAGCGAGAAGCTATCGTTGTAAGCAAAAATCGGGTTCGTACCCGGCGACCACAATTGGCCTTGCGCCCAGCTAATCAATGACAGCGGCGCAGACTGGCTTTGACGGCCAAAGCGCGTGTTGTCAAACGGCAAGCGAATGTTTTCGATGCCCAGCGTTTTCAGTGAAACTTTGTCAGGATCAACATAGTTGTTATCGAGTTTCAGCTTGCTGCCGCTGAAAACGATTTCATTCGTCATCGTCGGATTGATAACCCGAGTCACACCGACCGCCACCGAACGTCCCAAATTGGACGAAAGGTTGTGCGTCGGCAATTCAAACGTCGAAGGCCCCCACCAAATGCCGTAAGGCCCGTCCACCAATTCACGTTCGCGCGTAATGCGCACGTAAAGATTGGTTTTGTCAGAAACCCGATAATCGAATTTCATCTTGAGGTCTTTGCGGTTTTGAAAAGCCACCGGCACGGCGACGTAATTGTTGCCTGCGCTGTTCAGGTTGGGTTGCGGGTAAAGGTTAATCAACGCGCGTCCAATCGGATTTATGTAAGGAGCCAGGTTGCCACCCGGAGCCACTTGACCCGCATTCGCAAAACCACCCGGAATTTTCACACCTGATGCTGCGCCGAAATTGCCTGCGCGTTGCGCCACCGTCGGCACGTTGGAAAGTTTCGGTTGCGCCGAAAAATCCTGCTTCTGGTATTCAAAGCCCACGAAGAAAAACAGCTTGTTACGGTCTTTGTTAATCTTGGGAATGAGCAGTGGACCGCCAATCGTACCGCCCGGATAATAGAAACGTCCTAACGGCTTTTCTATTGCCGGTGAACCCGCATTGGCAGGGTCTGCCTTCAAATAGTTTCTAAACCGGTCATTCGCCGCCAACGCATCGTGGCGGTTATACATATAAGCCGAGCCGTGATATTCGCTGCCGCCCGATTTGGTCGTAGCGATAATACCAACGCCACTCGCGCCTGAATCGGCGGAATAGTTGCTGGTCTTGATCGAAACTTCCTGTACGAAGTCGTTATTCAAACTGACAATCGAGCCGCAGTTGCAACCGATGTCAATGACGCGCGAACCGTCAACGCTGACGTTGTTATTCGTGCCGCGTTGACCGTTGACGTTATAAGCTGACGCATCGCCGAAACCGACGACGGCATAACTTGATGAGTCCGGCGCGACGACGCCGGGCAAAATGCGCAACAGTTCGAGACTGCTGCGGCTAAGAATCGAAAGGTTTTCGATTTGCTTGGCGGTGATGGTGTTCGACTTTTCGCCCGTGTCAGTTTTGATTTCTTCGACCGTACCTGAAACGGTTACGGTTTCAGTCGTCTGACCGACTTCGAGCGCAAGGTCGAGCGCACGAATGTCGCTGGGACTCAACGATACGCCGGTTTGCGTCAGCGACTTGAATCCGCCTGCTTCCACCTTGAGGGTATAGAGGCCGGGTTCAACTGCGCTGAAGGTGTAAGCACCATCGCTGCTGCTAGTGGTTTCGCGTTCGGCTTGGGTGCGCTCACTAATGAGCGTAACCTTAGCCTTTGACACCACTGCACCGCTAGGGTCTTTCACTATGCCGCGTAACGTTGCGCTGGTGATTTGCGCAATGGCCGACGAGCTAAACAGCACTGTCGTAACCAAAAGCGCGCACACCGTCCCAAGAATGCTCCGCTGGGGTATCTTTCGCATGGTAATGTTCTCCAGTTTGGGATTGGTTTCCTGTATGTTCATTAAACGAATTCCAGGAGATCAGTATCTCTCCTGTTTAAGTGCCCGCGCTTCAGGTGGCACGAACCTCAGTGACGATTAAAAGTAACCAGCAAAATCTATGCAATTGGCTAACATGGTTTTGACGTAAACCACAGGGCTGAAAAAAAGGAAAAACTCAAACTTAAGTTGGAGTTTTCCGTAAACCATGAGCTTTATATCCGCCTTCCGGGTTTAAGTCAAAAGATTCGATCAGCCATCTCGGCATCGCACATTGCTCGTCTTCAGCAAAGCCCCTCACCCTGCCGCATAGCGTAACGTTCCAATCGCATAGCGGTTCGCGTGGCATCAGGGCTGAATGGCGACCAGTTCGAGCGCGAAATGCAACGTCTCGCCCGCCAGCGGATGATTGGCGTCGAGCGTTACGAGTTCATCGGTCAATTGCGTAATCACGACCGGAATCGCGCCTTGCGGCGTGTGCATTTCGATGGCGAGGCCGAGTTCGGGTTCGGCTCCGTTTAAGCGAAACTTTTCGCGCGGCATGCGTTGCACGAGGTCTTCGTCACGTTCGCCGTAAGCATCAACCGCGGGAATGACGATGTTGCGCGTCTCGCCGATTTGCATGCCGACCATCGCACGTTCAAAGCCGGGAATGACTTGCTGTGCGCCTACGGTAAATTCGAGCGGCTCGTTGCCCTCTGACGTGTCGAACATCTGTCCGTCATCGAACGTGCCTTTGTAATGCACCTTGACGGTGTCGCCGAATTGAACTGCTGACATTGAGAAGAAAGCTCCTTGTGGATTTGAATTTCGCGCAGCTTCGCACAGCGATGCTTTAAAAGTCACGCGCGCTTGCATTGCCTGGGCGGCTGAATTATCTACGCCCCAAGCTCTAAGATTGACGATGAAGGCTTTACGTTTTGAACAAGGTCAGTTGCGACTCGCTGAGGTTCCCGTGCCTGCGCGCGACGGCGAAGCGTTGGTGCGCGTGACGCTCGCAGGCATTTGCAATACGGATGTCGAAATTGCGCGCGGCTACGCCAATTTCAGCGGCACGCTGGGACATGAATTCGTTGGCGTCGTCGAACAAGCCGATGACGCTGCCCTGATCGGCCAGCGCGTCGTGGGCGAAATCAATGCGGGCTGTGGTGGGTGCGATGAATGCTTGCAGCACGATGCACGGCATTGCCGACGCCGCAATGTGTTGGGCATACGCGAACGCGACGGTGCGTTTGCTGAATATTTGCGGCTGCCCGCAAAAAACTTACTGTCAGTGCCTGACAACATCAGCGATAATCAAGCCGTATTCACTGAACCGTTAGCCGCCGCCTGCGCCATTCTCGAACAAGTCACACTCATGCCTTCGCATAGCGTTGCCATCATTGGCGATGGCAAGCTGGGGCAGTTGATTGCACGGGTTGTGGCGACTACCGGATGTGAACTGACGCTCATCGGAAAACACGAGAACAAGCTGAAACTTGCGCGTGCCGCTGGCGTCAAAGCGCAGACGCTTTTATCGGTTATGCCTGCTGCCGATCTTGATGTCGTGGTCGAAGCCAGTGGCAGCGCCAGCGGCTTGCAACTCGCGCTTGATCTCGTGCGCCCGCGCGGCACGGTCGTGTTGAAATCTACGATGCACGGCAAGGTCGAACTCGACACCGCGCGCATCATCGTCAACGAAATCAAACTGATTGGTTCGCGGTGCGGACGTTTCGCCAACGCGCTTGATTTGCTCGTGCATCAGCGCGTCAACGTCGAGTCGTTGATTGCCGACGAATTCCCGCTGACTGACGGCGTTGCCGCAATGAACAAAGCACAACAATCTGGTGTGTTAAAAGTTTTGCTGCGCCCTTAATTTTTCACTTTCACTCTTGTATGGCTGCTTATCCTTACCCTAAAGGCAATCTGATGATTCCCGCGCCGCACGGTGCATTGGAAGCCCTCTATCGCCCGACCAATCACGAAGCGACAGGCGCCGCGCTGGTGCTGCATCCGCATCCGCTGTTTGCCGGAATGATGCACAACAAAGTCGTAGCCCGTGCCGCCAAAGCCTTACAGGAAGCTGGATTCGCTACGCTGCGATTCAACTTTCGCGGCGTGGGATACAGCACCGGCACGCACGACGAAGGGCGCGGCGAAGTGGATGACGCACGCATCGCGCTGGATTACCTGCTCAACGATCAACCACACGCACGCGAAGTCATTGTCGCGGGGTTTTCGTTCGGCTCCGTCGTAGCGTTACGACTTGGATGTGACGACGCGCGCGTGCAAAAAATCATCGCCATCGGTGCGCCTGCGCGGTTGCATCAACTCGAACTGCTTTCTGCCTGCACCAAGCCGCAACTGTTTATTCACGGCGCGCTGGACGACATCGCGCCGCAAGCTCCGCTTGAAGAGTTGTTGGCACAACTCCCTTCGCACAAGCATTTGAAATTCGTCAGCCTCGCGGGCGCAGGGCATTTTTTCGACGATCAGTTACCCGAATTGATGCAGGTGATTCAAGATTATGTCGCCAATGTTGGCCGAGGTTGAATGATTGACGTGCGGCTTCACGTCAGGCAAAAGAGCGAAAGGGCGTCTTGACGGGTTAAGGTCGTTTGGCTAGTATGCGCCCGCTTAGTTACGAGGTATGTATCTTGAAAATGTGGGGCTATAGCTCAGCTTGGAAGAGCGCTGCAATGGCATTGCAGAGGTCGTCGGTTCGAGCCCGACTAGCTCCACTCTCTTAACCTTCCTGCCAAACGATTCCTTTTACCATTCACCAGTACGATCCCAAGCGAAAGCGCGCAGCTTCGTCATCAAGTCGTCTGAAAACTTTTTGCCGTCGGCACAAGCAAGATTGCTGGTGACGTGCGCGCTCGTACGCATGCCGGGAATCACAGAACTCACCGCGTCGTGTTGCAACGTGAAACGCAAGGCGAGTTCAGGCAACGTCACGGCTTCATCACCTAACAACGCTTTCAACCGTTCGACACGCTCATAAACTTCCTGCTTGCGGTTGCCGCGAAAGAACCAGTTGCGAAAGTCGCCTTCGGAAAAAGTCGAATCGGGTTTGATCGCGCCCGTGAGACCGCTTTCGTCAAAAGGTACGCGGGCGATGACGCCGATGTTGAGTTCCTGACAAACCGGATAGAGTTCGTTTTCGGGCGCTTGCTCAAAGAGGTTGTAAATCACTTGCACCGAGTCAATCACGCCGCGCCGCAAGGCTTTCACGCAATTGGCCGGTTGGTAATCGTTTAGCGACAAACCAAAATGGCGCACCTTGCCTTGCGCGCGCAGCGTTTCGAGCGCGTCGAGCCATTCGTTTTCGTCGGCCCAGTCGTCGTGCCATACGTGCAGTTGTTGCAGATCAATCGTATCTACGTTGAGATTGCGCAAACTCTGCTCGGTGCATTCGATAATGTAATCGTGTGGAAAGACTTCACGCAGCGGCACAGATGCGGCAGGCCACTGGCGATTTTTCGGCGGCACTTTCGTTGCAACGGCAATCGTTTCTTTGCGCGCGCGAATGATTTCGCCGCACAGTCGTTCGCTGTGACCTTCGCCATAGGCCAACGCCGTGTCTATGAAATTCAGCCCCTGATCTATCGCTAGATTGAGCGCGCGCAACGCCTCTTGATCGTCGCCGCCCAACCATTGAATGCCGCCGATGCCCCATGCACCGTAACCAATCTCTGAAACTTCGATGCCGGTTCGACCCAGCTTGCGATAACGCATGAATTGCTCCTTTTTGTCGCGGGAAAGAAAGTGTTGTTGAATGCGCCCGCATTTATTCACTCACTCAAAACGCTGTCAAGAAAGGATCCGCATAATGGAATGGCTGAAACTCAGCGGTGTGTTGATCGTCGTCATCGGGCTGGCGTTGCGGCTGCGCACGACACTGGTCGTATTGGTCGCCGCTTTCGTCACCGGTCTCGTAGCAGGCTTGCCACTCGTCACGATTTTGAACCTGTTGGGCAAGGCCTTCGCCGACAATCGGCTGATGACCTTGTTCCTGTTAACGCTGCCCGCGATTGGACTTGCCGAACGGCACGGCTTGCAACAACAGGCCGCCGCACTCATTCGCCGTATCAGCGCGGCTACTGTTGGGCGCTTGCTGTTGGTCTATCAACTCTTTCGCATCGTGATCGGCGCGCTGGGCATTCGCCTGAACGGGCATCCTTCTTTCGTCCGTCCGTTGGTAGCGCCGATGGCGTTGGGACTGACGAATGAAGCGCAAGCCGAAACCGTCAAAGCAGCAACCGCTGCGAGTGAGAATTACGGCAACTTTTACGGGCAGAATTTGTCGGTCGTGCAAGCGGGTGTGTTGCTGGTTTACGGCGTGATGAAAGGCTTGGGCTACGACCTCAGCTTGTGGCGATTGGTCGCATGGACGACGCCGATTGTCGTGGCTTCGGTCGTGCTGGCAGCAGTGCAATTCGCCTGGCTGGATCGGCGACTGCGCGCGGAGGCACAGCAATGAATTCGCTCTTGCTCAAGCTGTTTAGCCTCGATGCGATTTATGTGCTGACGGGCGCGATCTTGTTGAGTTTCGCCGTGCTGACGTGGCGCGACGCGAGCAATCACAAACGGCACACGAGTGCGTTGTTCTGGTTCTTGCTCGCAATGATTTTCGCGCTGGGCAGCGTGATGCCCCATTGGCTGACCGGGTTGTTAGTCGTATTGATGGTCTTGCTGGACGGCGCGAACCGCGTCGGCAAAGGCGAAGCCCGCGAGACCGCAACAACAAATTCACTCGGCGCAAAAATCTTTTTTCCAGTCGTATTGATCCCAGCCGTCACCGTCTTGATTGCACTCGTCTTTCGCGGCTTGGGACAAGACGCCAATCGCGGCGCACTCGTGGGCTTAGGCTTCGGCGGCGTCGCGGCCATGCTGCATTGCGTCTCGCTCACGCGCAGCAAGCTCTGTGATGCACTCGACGCAGGCCGCCGCCTCAACGAAACGATGGGAGCCGTAAACATCCTGCCGCAGTTGCTGGCTTCGTTGGGTGTGATCTTCGCCACAGCAAAAGTAGGCGACCTGATTGCGGCGGGCATTCAATCCGTCATTGCGCCGGAGAGTTTGTTTTTATTGGTGTTGGCAAACTGCGCAGGTATGGCGCTGTTCACCATTGTGATGGGCAATTCGTTCGCGGCCTTCCCTGTGCTGGCCGCAGGCGTATTGGTTCCGTTGCTCATCAAACCATTTAACCTTGATCCGGCGATGGCAGCGATTATGACGCTGACGGCGGGGGCGAGCGGTACGTTGCTGACGCCGATGGCCGCGAATTTCAACATCGTGCCGGCGGCGCTGTTAAACCTGAAAGACCAATACGGCGTGATTCGTTTTCAATGGCCTTACGCCGTAGCGATGTGGTCTTTGCATGTGCTGTTGTTGTGGTTATTTATTAAGTTCAGATGATTGCGCGTCAGTAGCCCGCGCATAAGCAAGGGCTGCATTGGGCAAGCGTACTTTGGTTCAATAGGCGCAATGTCGAGGCAGCCCTAGCTTACGCGCGGACTACTGACACATCTGCGCGACGCGCAACAACCGCCCTTCATCAAACGGCTTGCCGATGAATTGCACTCCGATGGGCAAGTTCTCGCTCGACACGCCACACGGTACGCTGATCGCAGGCAGTCCCGCCAGATTGATCGTGACCGTATAAATATCGCCCAGATACATCGCCAGCGGATCGTCGCTCTTTTCGCCAATCTTAAACGCAGGCGTAGGCGCAGTCGGCGTCACAATCACATCGCACTTTTCAAACGCGCGTTCAAAATCTTGCACCAGCATCGTCCTGACGCGCTGGGCCTTTTCGTAATAAGCGTCGTAATAACCCGACGACAACGCGAAAGTGCCAAGCATGATGCGGCGTTTGACTTCAGCGCCGAAGCCTTGCTCGCGCGTCTTGCGATACATTTCAGAATGCGTGCGCGCATCTTCAGCCCGCACGCCGTAACGCACGCCGTCATAACGCGACAGGTTCGACGAAGCTTCGGCGGTCGAGATCAGGTAATAAACCGCCACGGCATATTTCGTATGCGGCAAACTCACTTCAACAAGTTCTGCGCCTTGCGCTTTGAGTTGCGCGATGGCGGCTTCGACCTTGGCTTTGACTTCGGCGTGCAAGCCTTCGCCGAAACATTCGGGCGGCACGCCGATGCGCAAACCTTTCACATCGCCTTTCAGAGAAGCCAGATAATTCGGCACATCAACGTTTGCCGAAGTCGCGTCGTAACGGTCACGCCCCGCAATAACATTTAACACGCGCGCGGCGTCTTCGGCGCTGTTTGCCAACGGCCCGATTTGATCGAGCGACGAAGCGTGCGCGACCAGACCGTAACGCGAAACGCGGCCATAGGTCGGCTTCATTCCGATCACGCCGCAAAACGAAGCCGGTTGGCGAATCGAGCCGCCCGTATCTGAACCCAATGCGACGGGCGCGAATCCTGCGGCAACGGCTACGGCGGAACCACCCGACGTGCCGCCCGGCACATAGGCTTCATTGTGCGGATTGCGCGCGGGGCCGTAAGCCGAATTTTCATTCGAACTGCCCATCGCAAATTCGTCGAGATTGGTTTTGCCCAGAATGATCGCGCCTGCTTCGAGCAGCTTCCTGACCGCCGTCGCCGTGTAAGGCGGTTGGTAATCGCCCAGAATTTTTGACGCGCAAGTCGTACGTAAACCTTCGGTGCAAAGATTGTCTTTCACCGCGACCGGAATGCCCGCCAGCGGCTTTTGCGCAAGGTCTTGCTGAATCGTCGCGTCAGCCGCAGCCGCCTGCGC